>DATFRE010000431.1:0-2846 GCA_035263545.1 Dongiaceae bacterium | reverse complement strand
TTTGGCAGCTCCTCCTCGGCTTCATCGCCGGCTTCCTGGGCGTCCTGATCTTTCACCAGGGTTTCCTGCTCCTCGCCTATTTCCTCGGCTGGGTGCCGCGCCCGCCATATGACCTGACCGGCACGCCACCCTTGGGGGTGCCGAAGGTCATCTCGCTGGCCTTCTGGGGTGGCATCTGGGGCATCATCATGGTGGCAGCACTCCGCCGCTCCGGGACGGGAACCCGGCTCTGGCTCGCCTTCCTCTTCGGCGGGGTGGTGCCGACCCTCGCCGGCACGCTGATCGTCGCACCCCTCAAGGGCCTGCCGATCCTTCTGCAGCCCGCGCGGCTGGCCTTCGGGTTCGTGATCAACGGTATCTGGGGGCTGGGCACGATGATCTTCCGGGGCGTCCTCGAGCGGCCCCAGGCCTATAGACCGTCCGGAGAATAGCCCCGCAGTATGTTCCGGGTTAGTGTCCCGCCCGGACGACCAGGATCGGGAGGCGGATATTGTCGGGCAGATCAGTCGAGATTCTGGGCTGGATCCTGTTCGTCCTGTCGGCCCTCGGATTCATCGTCTCGAGCCTGAGAACGGGCGACCTTCCCGGGCTTGCGGGCGGGGTTCTGTTCCTCGCGGGCTGCCTCGCCTTCCTGCTGGCGCTGCTCGGCCGGCGCGCCTAGGGGGACCTATTCCGCCGGGGCGCTGGCCGGCGCATGGCCGCGCAGCGGCACTTCCTTGAGCAGGGCGACGGCCCCCACGGTGGCAATTGCGATCGCTGCAGCCACCTCGAAGAAGGCTGCGAAGGCCGAGGCGACCACCGGCAGATCGGATGGCTTCAGCACGCCCTCATGCAGGATGCCGGTCAGGTCGTCGCCCACCGTGCCCCCCAGATGCAGCCGGCTGTGGAGTATGCCGAGGATGATCGCGGAGAAGAGCGCAACGCCGATCGCCCCGCCCAGGGAGCGGAAGAAGACATGGCCCCCCGTCGCGATCCCGAGATCGCGCGGGTCGACAGAGTTCTGGCAGACCACCAGAGCAGTGGGAAAGCCGGTTCCCATGCCCAGCCCGATGACGGCAAGGCAGGCCACGATCTGGATCAGGGACAGGACCTCGATCTCCTGCCCCAGCAGCCACAGCGCGGCCGCGCTCAAACCGAGTCCGATCAGGGGCGGCAGCTTGAAGCGGCCGGTGAAGCGCTGATACTGGCCGGCGATGAGCGCGCCGCCGACCGTGCTGATCATGGGTGCGATCAGCACGAGGCCCGCCGTCTCCGCCGTCAGCCCGCGGGTCAGCTCGAGGAAGAGCGGCACATAGACGGTAACGCTGGTGTTCAGGAGGACGAGCGTAAGGCCGAGGATCGATGTCAGACGGAAGGAGGGATTCGCCAAGAGCGACAAGGGCAGGATCGGCTCCTCCGCCACCCGCTGGCGCCAGACGAAGAGGAAGCCCATGAGCAGCGTCGCCAGCAGCAAGGCGGCGATGGGCGCCGATAGCCACGCATAGCGATGCCCACCCCAGGTCAGCGCCAGCAGGAAGCTGACGGTCGCGGCGGCAACGAGCAGAGAGCCTGCATAGTCGATCTGATGCGGCCTATTGGTGACCGGCAGGCGCGCGAGCGCCCGGGCGCTGATATAGATCGCCAGCACACCCAGAGGCAGGTTGATCCAGAAGATCAGCGTCCAGGAGAAGCGCTCGGCGAAGACTCCGCCCAGCACCGGCCCCGCAATGCTGGAGAGCGCAAAGACCGAGGCGAAGAAGCCCTGATAGCGCCCGCGCTCCCGCGGCGACACGACATCGCCGATGATGGCGTTGGGCAGCGACAGCAGGGCGCCTCCGCCGATGCCCTGCACGGCGCGGGCGATGATGAGCGCGACCATGCTGGGTGCAAGGGCGCAGGCGAGCGAGCCGAGCATGAAGATCGCCAGGCCGCTCAGCAGCAGCCGCCGACGGCCATAGAGGTCGCTGAGCTTGCCGAAAATCGGCGTCACCGCCGTCGAGGACAGAAGATAGGCGGTGAAAATCCAGGAGATCGCGCTGAACTGGCCGAGGTCGCGGGCGATCGTCGGCAGAGCCGGGGCGACGATCGTCATGTCCAGCGCCGCCAGGAACATGGAGACAACGGCACCGGTCAGGATGGCGTGGACGTCACGGCGCGAAAGAGCGCGGCGGGGCTCGCCTGCGCCAATATTGCTCACGGGGGCTTTATCCTCGGCTGATATCACCCTACTCCTAGCATCGCCGCCGCCGGAACCCACGCCCGGATACGGCATGGAAGCCTTGCGAATCTTCCATGGCTGACGAATGGCCCCCGGCTCACCGCCGGCGGCCGCGCCTGCGCAGCAGCATGACCCCCAGGCAGACGGCCGCCATCAAACCATAGACCAGGATGAAGCACCAAGGCGCCGGTCCGGATGGCCCGACGGCCGGGATGGCCCAGTTCGCCCCGATCCAGGACCACACCGGCAGCAGCATCAGCGTCAGCAGGACGGCGAGCGGCAGGCAGAGAAGAAGGACCGACGAAGCGATGAGTAGTTCCTGGATGCGCCCCATGACCCATCAGGCCGTCGCAAGATCGAAATGCCAAATCTAGGCCGATCCGCCGCGATAGGGGAAGGTGATCTCGAAGCGGGTGCGCTCGGCGTCGAGGACCGGGCGAAGCGAGCCGTGAAGCTGGGCCGTCATGGCACGGATGAGCTGCATGCCGATCCCTGCATTACGCGTCACGTCGAAATCCGGAGAAAGGCCGTCACCATCGTCTTCCACGGCCAGATGCAGTACGTCGTCCTCGGACTTGGTCAGGCTCACCTTCACCTGCGCGCTCTGTTCGCTTCTCGTGCCGTGCTTCATGGCATTGAGGACAAGCTC
>DATFRE010000430.1:0-3767 GCA_035263545.1 Dongiaceae bacterium | reverse complement strand
CGCCATCGTTCGGCCCCTCGCCCGTCGCAAAGCGCGCCTTGGTGGCGATGAGGAGGCCGCCCTTGCGCTTGCCGCCTAACGCTTCGCCGATGATCTCCTCCGAGGCACCGTCGGAATAGACATCCGCCGTGTCGAGCAGATTGAGCCCGGCATCGATGCAGAGATCGATCTGCCGGCGCGCCTCCGCGACACCCACATTGCCGACCATGGCGAAGTCTCCTTTGCCGCCCATGGTCATCGTGCCGAGGGTGATGGTGGAGACCTTCAAGCCGGAACGGCCGAGCAGGCGATAGTCCATGGCGTGACCTCGCTTCGTGCTGGTAACAGGAATCATCTGGGCGCTGGCATGAGCCGCATCCAGCCAGGCGCCGCCCCGTCGCGTGTGATCTCGCGTGTGATGTTGTCGATGCGCGGGGAAGCGGCCCGGATCCAGGCCATCCCGTCGGATGGGCAGAGTCTAGAAAGAATAAAACAGTCTGGCAAGCCGCGGCCCGTGGGCATATGTGGTATCCCCTCGACCACGAAGAGGGGGCTTCCATGATCGCCTGCGGCTTGGATTTCGGCACCTCGAACTCCGCCATCGGCGTGCTGAAGGGCAATGCCGCGGTCCTGGCGCCGCTCGAGGGCGAGGCCACCATCATCCCCAGCGCGGTCTTCTTCGAGGCGCAGGACCGCTACAATGTCCGCTTCGGCGCCGAGGCCATCACCGCCTATGTGCGCCAGGTGGACGGGCGCCTGTTCCGCGCGCTCAAGACCATCCTCGCCTCGTCCCTGATCGAGGAGGCGACGACGCTAGGCAAGTACAAGATCGCGCTCGCCGACATCGTGCAGATCTTCATGCGCCATCTGAAGGTGACGGCCGAGGCCTTCCTCGAGCGCGAGATCACCGCCGTGGTCCATGGCCGGCCGGTGCGCTTCGTCGAGGAGGATGACGCGGGCGACCAAAGGGCGGAGCGCATGCTGGAGGGCATCGCACAGCGGATCGGCTTCCGCGAGATCGCCTTCGTCTACGAGCCCATCGCCGCCGCCTATCACTACGAGCAGAGCGTGACGAAGGAGGAGCTGGTGCTTGTGGCGGATATCGGCGGCACCTCGGACTTCACCGTCATCCGCCTTGGCCCCGGCCGCCATGCCCGCGCCGAGCGCAAGGACGACATCCTCGCCTGCACCGGCGTCAGGGTGGGCGGCACGGATTTCGATACGGAGCTCAGCCTCGAGGCGATCATGCCGCTGCTCGGGCGTGGCAGCGCGCTCCTGGAGAAGGGCATGACCATGCCCAACGCGCTCTATCGCGAGCTCGCCACCTGGGCGACCATCAACTTCACCTACACCTATCGCAACGAGCGCGAGGTCGCCCAGCTCCTGCGCGAGGCCCGGGAGCCGGCGAAGGTCGCCCGGCTGCTGAAGACCCTGCGTGAGCGCCTCGGCCACCGCGTCGCCTTTGCGGCGGAGGCGGCGAAGATCGCCCTCAGCGATTCGCAGGACTACGACATTCCGCTCGACTTCATCGAGCCCGACCTCCAGGCGCCTGCGACCCAGGCGGCGCTCGGCCGGGCCATCGGGCGCGGCATCCGCCGGATCCACCAGTCGGCCGCGGATTGCATCGCCGCCGCGGGGCTGAGACCGGGCGATATCGAGACGATCTTCTTCACCGGCGGCTCGAGCCGGGTGCCGGCCGTGCGCAGCGCGATCGCGCGGGCCGCTCCCACCGCCCGCCCCGCCTCCGGCTCCGATCTCCTCTCCGTCGCCTACGGCCTGACGCAGGAGGCCGCGCGGCGGTTCGGGTGACACACCCTCTATTCCCCTCGCCCCCTGAAAGGGGGGAGAGGAGGAGGAAGAGAGGCGGCGAGGGGGAGAAAAGCGGGCCTGCCGCTATAATGCTCCATGGCTGGAACCAACCCCTGGTTCCCGGGTTTTGTGTTCTGGCCCCTTGTACACTGGAGCGGGCATGGGCAGGGCGGACGGGGACGGGTCTGGGTCAGCGCGGCGGCGCCGGAAGGCGGCCCGCCTGGCCGATTCCGCGCCTTCCCCTTTCCCCCGCCGCCCGATTCTCCGCTGCCCGGTCCACCTGCCGCGGCCTCCCTCCCCCGCCCTGCCCTCCACCCCCGGAGCATGAACAATGTCAGCCGATAGCGCCGCAGGCGCCACCCCGCCCGTCGCCAAGAAGGCCAAGCCGCAACCCCCGAACCCGGCTCTGCCGGAGAACGGCGCCGATGCGGTGCCGGCGGGCGAGATCTCCTCCCCCGACCTGCATGCCTTGCTGCAAGCCCTGCAGGCGGTCCGGGTCGGCGATTTCTCCGTCCGGCTGCCCGGGGAGCGCCTCGGCCTGATGGGCAAGATCGCCGATACCTTCAACGACATCGTCGCGGCGAACCAGCGCATGGCCCAGCAGATCGACCGGGTCGGCCAGGCGGTGGGGCGCGAGGGCAAGACCCGCCAGCGGGTCCGGCTCGGGCTCTCCAGCGGCGCCTGGGGCGAGATCGAGACCGCGGCCAATGGGCTGATCGACGATCTCCTCTGGCCCACCACCGAGGTCACCCGCGCCATCGCCGCGGTGGCCAAGGGCGACCTGCTGCAGACCGTCAGCCTCGATGTCGATGGAAGGCCGCTGAAGGGCGAGTTCCTGCGCTCGGCCAATATCGTCAACACCATGATCAAGCAGCTGAGCGTCTTCACCTCCGAGGTGACGCGCGTTGCCCGCGAGGTGGGAACCGACGGCAAGCTCGGCGGCCAAGCCCAGGTGCGCGAGGTGACCGGGGTCTGGAAGGACCTGACCGAGAGCGTCAACTCCATGGCCAACAACCTGACGGGCCAGGTCCGCAACATCGCCGATGTCACCATCGCGGTCGCCAATGGCGATCTCTCGAAGAAGATCACCGTCGATGTCCGGGGCGAGATCCTGCAGCTGAAGGAAGCCATCAACACCATGGTGGACCAGCTGCGCTCCTTCGCCTCGGAGGTGACCCGCGTCGCGCGCGAGGTCGGAACCGAGGGCAAGCTGGGCGGCCAGGCAACGGTGCCGGGCGTCGCCGGCACCTGGAAGGATCTGACGGATTCCGTCAACGCCATGTGCGGCAACCTGACCGACCAGGTGCGCAACATCGCCCAGGTGACCACGGCGGTCGCTCGCGGCGACCTCTCGCGCAAGATCACGGTGGATGTGCGGGGCGAGATTCTGGAGCTGAAGGACACCATCAACACCATGGTGGACCAGCTGAACGCCTTCGCCTCCGAGGTGACCCGCGTCGCCCGCGAGGTCGGCACCGACGGCAAGCTGGGCGGCCAGGCCGCCGTGCCCGGGGTCGCCGGCACCTGGAAGGACCTGACCGACAACGTCAACTTCATGGCGGGCAACCTGACGGCCCAGGTCCGCAACATCGCCGAGGTCGCAACGGCGATCGCCGGCGGCGATCTCTCGCGCAAGATCACCGTCAATGTCAGCGGCGAAATCCTGCAGCTGAAGGAGACCATCAACACGATGGTCGATCAGCTGAATGCCTTTGCCGGCGAGGTGACCCGCGTCGCCCGCGAGGTGGGAACCGAAGGCCGCCTCGGCGGCCAGGCCAATGTCCGCGGCGTCGCCGGCACCTGGAAGGACCTGACCGACAGCGTCAATTCCATGGCCAGCAACCTGACGGCCCAGGTCCGCAACATCGCCGATGTCTCCACCGCCATGGCCAATGGCGATCTCTCCAAGAAGATCACCGTGGATGTCCGCGGCGAGATCCTGCAGCTGAAGGAGACCATCAACTCCACCGTCGACCAGC
>DATFRE010000429.1:0-18510 GCA_035263545.1 Dongiaceae bacterium | reverse complement strand
CCGTCCGGGCATGGCGACCGGCATGGCGATCATGGGCTTCGGCGGCGGGGCCTTCATCGCCTCCCCCCTCTCGGTCTGGCTGATGGCGAGATTCTCCAGCCCGACCCATGTCGGGGTGGCGGAGACCTTCGTCGTCATGGGCCTCATCTATCTCTGCTTCATGATGGTGGGGGCGGCGATCGTGCGCATCCCGGCGGTGGGCTGGCTGCCCGCCGGCTATGTCCCGCCGGCGCAGCCGAAGAAACTCATCACCAACAGGAATGTCTATGTCTACGAGGCACTTAAGACGCCGCAATTCTGGCTCATCTGGTGCGTGCTCTGCCTCAATGTGACCGCCGGCATCGGCGTGCTCGGCCAGGCTTCCGCCATGAGCCAGGAGATGTTCCCCGGTCGCATCACCGCGGTGGCGGCATCGGGTCTCGTCGGGTTGATGAGCCTCTTCAATATGGGCGGGCGATTCTTCTGGGCCTCGACCTCCGATCTCATCGGGCGCAAGAACACCTATTTCTGCTTCTTCGCCCTCGGCACTCTGCTCTACGCCATCGTGCCGACGGCCGGTGATATGGGCAGCATCCCGCTCTTCGTGCTCTGCTTCGTCATCATCCTCAGCATGTATGGCGGCGGCTTCGCGACCATTCCCGCCTATCTGCGCGACATGTTCGGCACGCGCTATGTCGGCGCAATCCACGGCCTCCTGATCACATCCTGGTCGGTGGCCGGCATCCTGGGACCGGTGCTGGTCAACTACATCCGCGAGTACAACATCTCTCACGGGGTGCCCAAGGCGGATGCCTACAACATCACCATGTATCTGATGGCGGGGCTGCTGGTGGTGGGATTCTTCTGCAACCTCTTCATCCGCCCCGTCGATGAGCGCCACCACATGACCAAGGAGGCCGAGGCCCTCGGCGCCGCCGAATGAACGACACGAATCAAGGAACGACCACGCTGCATCTGGTGTTGGCCTGGGGTTTCGTCGGCATTCCCCTGGCCTGGGGTATCTACAAGACCCTGGTCAGCGCGCTGAAGCTGTTTCAGTAGGCGGGCGCGTTCAGGGGCTTGCCCTTCATCCGGTCGAGCCCGCGCGCGCCGGTCAACACCACTTGGCTGAAATCGGCATCGCTGACATCGGCGCCGGTGAGGTCGGCGCCCGTGAGATTGGCGCCGCTTAGATCGGCCTGGGCCAGATTGGCGCCGGCCAGGTTGGCGCCCATCAGCTTGGTGAATCGCATCAAGGCGTGGCGGAGATCGGCGCCGGCGAAATCCGCGCCGGCGAGATTGGCGCTCGAGAGATCGGCGCGCATCAGCCCCATCGACTGGTTCTTCAGATCGGCGCCCATCAGGGCATCGACGAACTTCGCGCCCTGCATATTGGCCCAGCTGAGCCGGGCCACGATCCTGGCACCGGAGAGATCGGCGCCGGGCAGGATCGGTGCCTGGGCGGCGCTGGTCTCCATGCCCATGGAAACCACGAGCCCCTGAAGGCTCGCCTTGGTCAGCTTGGCATGCGTGAAATTCGTTCGCATGACCCAGGCGAGATCGAGCGTTGCTCGCGAGAGATCGGCGCCGGTGAAATTGGCCTCGGTCAGATTGGCGCCGAAGAGGTTGGCGCCAGCGAGATTCGCGCCGGTGAAGTTCAGCTTGCTGAGATCGAGCTTCTCCAGGGATTTGCCGGTGAAGTCGGCAGGGTGATCCGCTGTGGCGTGGGCGAGGGCATCGCGCACCTGCTCGCCCGTCAGATCGGCGCCAAGAGCCGCCTCACCGAAGGGGCAAGCGGCAAAGAGCAGGAGGGCGCAAAGGCCCGCGATCCCTGTACGGCGCATGCCGAAGCATAAGACGGCGCGTGACCGGCGACAAGACGAGCTCACCCGCGGTGGTTGAGCCGCGTCCATAGATCGACCACCTGTCGGCTCTCAGCTACATCGTGGACCCGCAGGATCTGCACTCCCTGGTCCAGAGCATGCATGGCCGCGGCGAGCGAGCCCGGCAGGCGTTCCTTCGGCGTCAGGCGGCGCTGCTCGCCGCCGATCAGCGCCTTGCGGGAGACGCCGAGCAGCAGGGGACAGCCGAGCCCGTGAAACAGCGTCAAGGCGCGGAGCAGGGCCAGGTTTTCCTTGCTGCGCTTGGCGAAGCCGATGCCGGGGTCGACGATGAGGCGGGCGCGGTCGATCCCCGCCGCAAGCGCGATCTTCACCCGAGCCTCGATCTCGTCGAAGACATCGAGGGCGACATCCTCGTAGCTGGGGGCGATGTTCATCTCCTTGGGCTCGCCGCGCTTATGCATGAGCACGATTTGCGCGCGGCTCGCCGCAGCCACCGGCAGGCTCTCCGGATCGTCGCTCAGTGCCGAGACATCGTTGATGATATGGATACCCAGGGCCAGAGCATGGCGCATGACGGCGGCGTGACGCGTATCGATGGAGAGCACGAGGCCGTGATGAAGGGCGAGGCGCTCGAGCACCGGGGCGACGCGGCGGATCTCGGTTTCGACATCGACGGCGGCGGCACCGGGGCGGGTCGATTCTCCGCCGATATCGAGGATTGCCGCCCCGGCTCGCGCATGCTCTAGCGCCAAGGCCAGGGCGGCCTCGGGATCGAGGCTCTCGCCGGCATCCGAAAAGCTGTCCGGCGTGACGTTGACGATGCCCATGAGGCGGGGGCGCGCCATGTCCTCCGGACGGGGCCGGCTCAGGAGATCGAGGCGCTCCTGCAAGAGGGCACCTCCGCCGGGCCATCGCTCGATCTCCGGCAAGCTCGCGATCACCCGCCGGGTTTTGGCCTCGGTCCTGAAAATCAGTTCGCAGGCCGGAAAGGCGAGCGGACCTCCCGCCAGTGGCCGCGCCTTGCCTGCGGCGATCATGGCCGCGGGGGCCTCGCCATGGAGCAGGCCGAGCGGCCTCACATAGAGGCGGGCGCCCGGCGGGAAAGCTTCGGGGAGATCAGTCCGCAGCGGCAAGGATCTCGCCCTTGCCCCCGGCGGCGGCATCGCCGGTGAAGCGCCGGAGCTCCGTCAAGGACAGCGCCGCGGCGGCAAGTTTCGCCGAATGGGGTGCGAGGTAGGCTGTGAGAAGGCTCATGAAACCCAGCTCATGGCGGCCCGCATCGGCGAAGGTCGGCAGTATCTGCCGCGGGCGGCGGCTCAGCAGAAGCGTGCCGCGCTTCATGGCGAAGCCTGGATAGCGACCGCTCTCCGCGCCAAGGACGATCATCGTGCCAGCCACCATCCGCGCGCCGAGGAAGTCGCCGGCATTGCCCTCGATCAGGATGATACCACGCCGCTGGCGGTCGCCCGCCCGGTGCCCGGCATCGCCGCGCAGCAGGATGAGGCCGCCGGTCATACCGCGCCGCTCGCCGGGGAGCCCGCCGCCCAGCCAATCGCCGGCATTGCCAGTGATTTCGAGGATGCCGCCCTGCATGGCAGCGCCCGCGAGGGGCCCGGCATGGCCGCGGATGGTGAGCCGCCCGCCCGTCATCGCAAGCCCCGCATAGGCGCCGGCATCGCCTTCGACCGTGATCTCTCCGGCGGACATCTCATGCCCGATATGGTCGAGCTTTGCGGCCCCGCTGCGGATGACGAGGGCGGCGCCCTCGCGCGGCGCGAGCTCGAAGACCTCATCGACACGCAGCCGGCGATTGCCGCAGGCAAGCTCGATGGCGCCGATCGCCTCGAGGGTCAGGCTGGCCATGCGCTCGGGCAGCAGCGGGGAGAGATCGAGGCGCTGGCGCGGCGGCCGCGTGACGGTAAGAATGGTGCCGCTCATGCCATCAGCTCGCGCAGATGGAATTTGAACTGGCCGAGCTTGCCGCCGTAATTGCCGGCGGTGATTTGCAGCACGCCGCCCGACTCGCCGGCGCTGCAGGCCGCGGCGATTCCGGCGCGCATCGATGCCGCGATATCCTCGGCCGTCAGCCCATCGATGACGATCTCCAGCACCGCGGCGGCCTCGGGCGGCAGCTTGCTCGCCGTCTCGGCCTTGAGTGTCGGACAAAAGGCGTCGTTGGTGGAGGCGGGGAGACCCTTGTATTTCGAGCCGATCTTGGAGCCCGAGCGCACCACGCCGCCCGGGAAGGGCATGATGATGTTCGCCAGCTTGGTCATGGCGCCGATTGCCCGCTCGGCGGCCATGCGCGCCGCGGCGCGGCTCCTGGCGAGGATCAGGAAATTGCCGCCACCCACGGCACGGGTCATGCCCACCTCGTCCTCGCAGAGGAACTCGCCGTCCATGACCGGGATGCGCCAATAGCGCTTCTCGCCGATCTTCTTGGCGATCTGGAAGCCGTCGCCAAAATAGCGGAGCTGACCGCCCAGCTTGACGCGCTCCGGCGCATCAAGGCCCGAGAAGCAGGCCGAGCCCAGAGTGGTCAGCACGCATTGGCCGACGCGGAGCTGCAGCTGCTTCTGCAGCTCCTTGGAGTTGACGGCGAAGATGAGGATCGAGACTCCCGGCCGCTTGTCTGGTGTCTCCGCCGGCGCCAGATGCTTCTCGATCCCCGCCTCGCAGCCGCAGGCGATCACGGAGGTGGCAAAGCCCGTCAGGCTCCGGGCGGCGGTTTCGGCCCATTCTGCGCTGTCGGCCGTGACGATGAGACGCGTCGCCCGCATGCCGAAGGCCTCGGCAAAGGTATCCTCGATGGCGACACCGTTGATGTTCATGCCAATGCCGGCCCGGTCGCGCGGTGTGCTGCGATGCGACCGCGGCCCAGCGCCTCGATCTCGCTGTCGGAAATGCGGAAATTGCCCAGGCGCACGGTCATGAAGCGCTCGAAGTGATCGACGAGCCGCATCTCGATGGCCGGATCATGCTCCGGCGTGGCGGTATGGGTCGCACCCCAAACGACGTCCATGAGCTTACCGTCGCGCACAATGAGCCGCCCATCCTTGAAGACAAAGTCCGGCTTCGCGAACATGGCGGCCTTGTCCGCCTGATCGCTATAGACGGTGATATCGGCGGCGGCTCCCGGTCCCAGATGGCCGCGGTCGGCGAGACCGAGAATGCGCGCCGGCCCGGCGCGGGTGATGATGGCGATCTCGTTCAGATCGTACTCCCGCGCGAGGCCGGAAAGCGCGCTCGCCGCTGCGGCCGCGGGATGAATCGTCCTCAGCATATCCTCGCGGAAGCTGCGATCCATCAGCAGCCGGATGAGATGCGGATATGTGCCGAAGGGTGCGCCATTGGGATGATCGGTGGTGAGGAAGATGCGCCACGGATCCTTCACCAGCAGAAAGAGCTCGAGCCCAATGGCCCATTGTAACGCGTTGACGAAATTCTTGTCGCGATAGCGAAAGGGCACCAGGCCGCAGCCGCCGTCGCATTCGATGTCCATGCAGATCCACTTCTTCGGATGGGCGAGGCGGTGGTTGCGATACTGCGCCATGGTGTCGCCGGATGCGGTCACGGTCTGCCCGAACATGATCTGGCCGACATCGAGGCTGACATGGGGAGTGCCGTTGACCGCCTCGGCGATGCGCGCGGCACTGGAGGAGAAATGCCTGTCGCCCTCGGTGCCGTAGCTGTGGAACTGCACATGAGTGAGATGGAGCGGGGAGCCCTCCGCTGCGCCGATGGTCGCCAGCGTAGTCTCGATATTGCCGGGAACGCCCAGCTGGTTGCAGTGGATGTGGAGCGGATGGGCGATACCCAGCTCGCGCACCGCGCGGGAAAGCGCGGCGACGATGCGCCGCGGCGTCACGCCATAATAGGGGGCTGGAATGTCGAGGCCAAGCTCGCGCCCGTTGAACTTGAAAGCGCTGATGCCGCCAGGGTTCGCCACCTTGACCGCGATCGAGCGGGTGGCGCGCATCATCCAGGCGACATAGTCGTTGATGACCTGTTGCTCGGCCTCCTCCGCGAGCAGGCGCAGCAGGAAGTCGTCATTGCCGAGCATGACGTAGCAGCCCTTGTCGATCATGGGCGTGTCGACCAGCTCGGCATGGGTGTGCCGCGCGTTGCTCGGTACCATCGCCGGCTCGAAGGCCGCCGTATAGCCGAGCTCGGCATAGCGATAGCCGGTCAGGAAGCTGCTGGGCGTCGCATAGCCGCTGCCGCTGCGCCGCATCGCGTCATGGGCTGAGCCATGATCGCCGTGATCGCTGGTCATCAAAGCGCGGGCGAGGTTGACCTTGCCGCCGGCCACATGGCTATGGATATCGATCCCCCCCGGCATGACGATCTTGCCGGCAAGATCGAAGCTCTGGTCGATGGGCTCGCCCGGCGCAGCCGCGCTGCCGATGCGCCCGTCGCGGATGTGAAGATCCCCCACCTCGCCGTGCCGGTTATTGGCGGGATCGAAGATTCTCCCGCCGCTGAGTTTGATGAGAGTCATGCGCTCCCCATGGCCGCCGCAATCGCGGTGAGGGTCGCACCGGCGCTGGGTAGAGGCGAGGGCCGGAGAGCCGCAAGGGGCAAGGCTACGATGCCGTCGCCACGGAAGATCTGCCCCGCGTGATCGATTCCGGGGCGCCCCACCGGCAGGAACACCGCCGGCGGCGAGGACATCCCGGTCCCCGGCGGTGCCAGCAGGATGAGCGGCAGGTCCGAGTTTGTTACCGGTGGCGGTGCGCCGCCCAGGGCCGAGATCCAGAGGAGCGCATCGGCTTCACCGCTCTCGATCAAGCGATGGGCGGAATGGATATGGGGGTCATGGTCAGGTGCGCCGCTGGCGAAGCTCGTGCGCAGGGGATATCCCGTCTGCCAGAGACAGGCCTGGTTGGCGCCAGTCAGATTCTCGGCGCCTGCGAGCGGCAGGCAGGCCGCGCGATGAGAGAGGTTGAGATCGCGCACCATCTCCACCAGAGACAGGACGATGAGGTCCGCTGATTCCGGCGGCAGCAGGCCCGCCATCCAGGCGATGACGGCATAGCCCGCGCCGCGCATCGCGCCGGCGAGCTCGCTCAGTGCCGCATCCCCGCCGGCGCGCCCCTTCACCAGGGCGCGCAGCCGCCCGACAGTCGGCGCCAGCTCCCCGACGGAGCAGGGGATGTGGCAATAGCGAAGCCCTGACGGCAGCTCGGGCGCCGCATCGCTGTCCGGGCCGAGCCGGACCAACCGGCGTTCGATCCCCGTCTCGGCGAACAGGGTCGGCTCACTCGAAAAGCAGCGCTCGAGGAAACGGGGCATGACGGGCAGCGGATCGGGGCCGACGATCAGCAGCAGATCGGCCCGGTTACGGACCTCGCTGAAGGTCGTGCTCATTGTCCCGATATCGCGCAGCGCCGTCAGATCGGCGAACAGCCCGCGCGAACCCTGGTGGTCGATGACGCCGCCCGCGCGGTCGGCCAGTGCAAGCGCGCCACGCAGGCCTTCGATGTCCGTGCCGAGGCCGCCGAACACCGGCAGGCGGCTCTCGCGCAGAATGCCGGCGGCGGCGGCGATGGCGGCGTCGCGTTCGCTTTCCCGACCGGCGATCTGGGGCCGGGCATCCGCGGGCAGGTCGCGCTCGAACTGCGCCCGGCTGATGGGGCAGGCGCCCTTCCTCAGGCGGAGCTGCTGGGGCGCAACCTCGATCTCCAGGTCATCGCAGGCGAGGCCGCAGAAGGGGCAGGCCACGTCACGCCTGAGCTCCGTCTCGCGAGGCTCCCCCATCGCTGGGTATCAGGAATCGTATTTGATATAGGCGAAGCGTTGATCGTCGTTGGGCGTCCCCTCCAGCGGTCCACCCTCCTTGGCTGGCTGCCAGGCGATCACATCCTCGATCTTCTTCGCCAGAGTGAAATCCTTGTCGGTGATGCCCTTGGCAGCGTGGTTCTGGAGGCGAACCTCGACCCAGGCATAGGAAGCGGTGATGTCGGGATGGTGCCAGGCGGCCTCCGCGAGATGGCCGACGGTGTTGACCACCATCAGGGTGCCCTTCCAGCTATGGGTCTTGTACTTGCGCCGGATCCAACCCTTTTCGAGAAACCAGTGCGGCAGCTCGTGTTTCAGCCGCTCTTCCACCTCCGCATCGGTGTAGACTCGTTCCTTGTCGGCCATGGAATTTCCTCGCTTCAGCGGTTGCAACCCAAACTAAGCGATGGTGCTTGACAGACTTCGGGGGATGTCCGTTTATCGCCAAATGATAGGCGCTCGCTCTGGGTCAAGCAACCAAGCTGAGCATCTGGAGCCGGCGCGATCCATGATGCGTGCCGAGCGGGTCAGTGTCAGTGTTCCGGCACGGCTTCACTTCGGATTTGTCGATCTCAATGGCGGCCTTGGGCGGCGTTTCGGCAGCCTTGGCGTCGCTCTCGAGGCGCCGCTGACCCGGGTCAGCCTGACCGCCGCCCCCGAGCTTCAGGTCAGTGGCCACGACGCCGCCCGGGCGCGGAAGTATCTCGCCACCGTGATCGAGCATTATGGGCTCGACGACCGCCTCAGCCTCTCGGTGGAGAGCTCGATCCCCCCTCATATGGGGCTCGGTTCCGGGACCCAGCTCGCCCTTTCCGTTGGAATGGCGGCCGTCACCTATTTCGGCCTCGACCTGGATGCGCGGGACATCGCCCGGCTGCTCGATCGCGGCGCGCGCTCCAGCGTCGGCATCGCCACGTTTGCCGCCGGCGGGGTCGTGCTCGATGGCGGCCGCGGTCCTGGCGAGGAAGCGCCGCCGGTCCTCTGCCGCTTCGATTTCCCCGAGGCCTGGCGCATCCTGTTGATCTTCGATCTTGACGCTACCGGGCTCCATGGCGAGGCGGAGCGGGAGGCCTTTCGCCACCTGCCGCGGTTTCCGGCGGATCAGGCGGCGGATCTCTGCCGCCTGGTGCTGATGCGGGCGCTGCCGGCCCTCGCCGAGCGCGATATTGCCGGTTTCGGGGGGGCCATCACCGAAATGCAGCGCATCATGGGGGACTATTTTGCCCCGGCGCAGGGCGGGCGGTTTCTGAGCCCCCGCGTGACGGAAGCCCTGTCCTGGCTGGAGAGCAACGGCGCGGAGGGCGTCGGCCAGAGCTCCTGGGGACCCACGGGTTTCGCTCTTCTCGGGTCTGCCGCAGAGGCGGAGCGGCTGCTGGCCGGCCTCAAGGCGCGCTGGCCTGCCGGCTCCGGCCTCTCCTTCACCATCAGCCATGGCCGCAACCGGGGCGGCGAGATTCAGCAGACGGCCAAGATGGCCTGACCCTGAGGGAGACTCATGGAATACCGGCACATCCTCCATATGCTGAGCCCCCTTGGCCATGTCAGTCCCTTCGACGTGAACATGGCCGTCGATGCGGGCTTCGAGGTGGTCGTCCCCTATACCCGCGTCGAGCTCAAGGAGGTCGGCGGGCTGATCCAGGATGCGATCTTCTCCCGCGGCCCCAAAGGCGCGAGGGCGACCGGTGCCTTCATCGGCGGCAAGAATGCCGAGCTCGCGCTCGACATGCTGGCGGCGGCGAAGAAGGCCATGGTCCCGCCCTTCGAGATCTCGGTCTTTGCCGATCCCGCCGGCTCCTTCACCACCGCCGCGGCGATGGTGGCAAAGGTCGAGAAGGCCGTGGCGCAGCACAAGGGTCTCGCCGGCCGCAAGGTCGTGATCTACGGCGGCACCGGCGTCATCGGCTTCGCCTCCGCGGTCATCACCGCGTTGCAAAAGGCCCATCCTGTGCTCGTCGGCTATGACGGACCGGAGCGCGTGAAGGCCCTCGCCGAATCCGCCAAGAAGCGCTTCGGCGTCGAGATCGGCCATGCAGATGGCAGCAGCGAGGCGGCCAACAGCGCGGCGCTCAGCGATGCGGAGATCGTGCTCTCCGCGCCCCGCGCCGGCGTGCGGGTCTTGAGCAAGGATCAGCTGGCCGGGGCTTCCAAGCTGCTGGTTGCTGCCGATGTCAATGCGGTGCCGCCGGCAAGCCTGGAAGGGATCGGCGTTCAGGACGACGGCGAAGCGATCGCGGGGAGCCAGGCCCCGGGCATCGGCGCGCTTGCCATCGGCGGCGTGAAATACAAGGTCCAGGCCGGGCTGCTGAAGCGTATGATCGAGACCGACAAGCCCGTCTATCTCGATTTCCGCGATGCCTTCGACCTCGCCCGCCAGATTGTCGGCTAAGCCGGATTCCGTTCTTATCGTCGCGCTCTCGGCCCGCTCCCTGGCGCTGGCCGCGGCGCGGGCGGGCTATCGTGCCGCCGTCGTCGATCTCTTCGGCGATGTGGATACGCGCCGGCTGGCGGAGCGCAGCATCACGGCGCCCGGCGATCTCGGGCAGGGCTTCGAGGCCGAAGCGCTGATCGAGGCCGCCCGCAAGCTCGCGCCCGCGAAGGAGGAATTCTCCGGCCTCGTCTATGGCTCCGGGCTGGAATCACGACCCGAGCTTCTGGCGCGGCTGGCCCGCGGCCGGCAGCTCTGGGGCAACCGGCCGGCGGTGCTTCGCGCGATCAAGGATCCGGCGATCTTCTTCGACCTGCTCGATCGCCAGGGCTTGCCTCATCCGGAGGTACGGACCAAACCGCCGGCGGAGATGGCGGGCTGGCTGGTCAAGGGCATCGGCGGGGCGGGCGGCGGCCATGTGCGGCCATTGGCGGGGGTGTCGAAAACCGCCGATCAGTATTATCAGCGCCGCGTTTCTGGGCGACCGGTATCCTGTCTGTTTCTTGCCGATGGACGGAACGCATCCCTTCTGGGCTGGAGCGAGCAGTGGCCCTCACCCGATCGGGATCATCCCTTCCGCTTCGGCGGCGCGGTGCAGCTGGCGGGCGTGCCGCCGGCCCTTGCCCGGACCGTCACCGCCGCGTTGCCGCTGCTGGTGAAGGAAACCGGGCTGGTGGGTCTCAACAGCCTCGACCTCATGCTCGACGACGCCGAGGAATTTCATCTCCTCGAGATCAATCCGCGCCCCGGCGCCAGCCTCGATGTCTTCGACGGCGAGGGGCCGCAAGCCCTCTTTGGCCGTCACGTCGCGGCCTGCAAGGGCCGGCTGCTATCCGGCTGGCGCCCGCCGAAGCGCGCCAGCGCGATGTCCGTCGTCTATGCCGACCGCTTGCTCCGGGTGCCTCGAAACATATCATATCCCCCGTGGTTGGCGGATCGGCCGGCGCCCGGCGCGCGCATCGAGCTGGGCGCGCCAGTCTGCACGGTGATGGCCGCGGCGGCCAATGCGGAGGCCGCGCGGCATCTCGTTCTGGCGCGCGGCCGCCGGGTTCTGGATGCGCTTGCCGCCGGCGCGGGCGGCTTGTTGGCGGAGGGGGCAGGGTGACAGCGACGACGCGGCCGAGCGTGAATCGTCTGGCGGCACCTCTGGTCGAACAGCTGGTTCGCGATGCCGATGCGCTGCGCCTCGGCGTCGAGCATAGCGAAACAGGCGCCGTGATCGTCGACGGGGGCATCGATGTCCCCGGCGGCCTCGAGGCCGGCCGGCGGATCGCCGAGGTCTGCATGGGCGGCCTCGGCCAGGTGAAGATCACCGCGGATTCCCGCTTCGCCCGCTGGACCTGGATGGTGGAGGTCGGCTCGCTGGATCCCGTGATCGCCTGCCTCGCCAGCCAGCTGGCGGGCTGGTCGCTCAGCCATGGGGAGGGGAAAGAGGCTTTCTTTGCCCTGGGCTCCGGCCCGGGCCGCGCGCTGGCCCTGAAGGAGCCGCTGTTCGAGCATCTGCACTACACGGATAAGGCGGAAAGCGCCTGCCTCGTGCTGGAAGTGGACAAGCGCCCGCCGGGACCGCTGATCGAAAAGGCGGCGGCCGCCTGCGGTGTCGCGCCCGAGCGGCTGACCCTGATCCTGACCCCCACCCGCAGCCTGGCGGGGACGGTGCAGATCGCCGCACGGGTGCTGGAGGTGGCGCTCCACAAGCTGCACCACCTGCAATTCCCGCTCGAGCATGTGATCGATGGCCTGGGTGCCGCGCCCGTGCCGCCGCCCGCGCCCAGCTTCATCGCGGCCATGGGTCGCACCAATGACGCCATCATCTATGGCGGCTCGGTGCATCTCTTCGTCTCAGGCGCCGAGGAGGAAGCCCAGAAGCTCGCCGCTGCCATGCCGAGCAGCGCCTCGCGCGACCATGGCCGCCCCTTCGCCGAGATCTTCAAGACCTATAGGGGCAATTTCTACGATATCGATCCCCTGCTGTTCAGCCCGGCCCAGGTCAATGTCACCCATCTCGACAGCGGCCGCACCTTCCATGCCGGGTCCCTGGACGAGAAGCTGCTGGATCTCAGCTTCGGCGGATGACGACGGCGCGCTGCATCGTCTTCATCGATCGTCCGGACTGGCATTCGCGCCAGCTGGGCGCCGCCTTTGCCAAGGCCGGTGTGGAACCCGTCTTCCTGTCGTTGCGCCGCACCGGCTTTGCGGCGGCGACCGGCGGCGCGCGGCTTCGCCTTCCGGGCTTCGAGGATGAGCTGCCGCTGGGCGCCTTCGTACGCACCATCTCGGCCGGCAGCTTCGAGCAGGTGACCCTGCGTCTCGGCGTATTGCATGCGCTCCGCGAATCCGGTCTGCTCGTCTACAACGATGCCCGCGCCATCGAGCGCTGCGTCGACAAATCCATGACCAGCTTCCTTCTGCACCGCGCCGGCATTCCCACGCCCCCGACCTGGGCCGTGGAATCCCGGGAGGCCGCGCAGGCCATCGCGCGGGCCGAAGCCTCGCCCGCCCGGCCTCTGGTGCTGAAGCCGCTGTTCGGCTCTCAGGGCCGGGGACTGGCACTGATCGAAGGCGACGCCGATCTGCCGCCCGCGGAAACGGTCGCCGGCGTGTACTACCTGCAGCACTACATCGGCGAAGGCCGGGAAGGCTGGCGCGACTGGCGCGTCTTCGTTGCCGGCGGCAAGGCTGTCGCCGCCATGCTGCGCCAGGGTGTGACCTGGAAGACCAATGCCGCCCAAGGCGCTCTGTGCCAGGCGATCGAGCCCGACGGGCAAATGAGCGCGATCGCCATCGCCGCTGCCGAGGCCGTGGGCGCCGCCTTCGCCGGGGTCGATATCATCCGCGATGCCGCCGGCCGGCTCCTGGTGCTGGAGGTGAACAGCAACCCGGCATGGTCGGCCCTGCAGCGCGTCACCCGCCGGCCCATCGCCGAGGCGCTTGTCGCCGACTTCCTGTCGCGGGCGGCATCCCTGGCCGAGGCTCGGGCCGATGTCGCGATCCGCGCCCGCTGAGGCGCTGACCCGCGGCCAGGTCCGCAGCGCCTATCTCGCCGCCTGCCGGGCCGAGCTCCAGGCTCTGAAGCCTGGCAATGTCCACGTCTTTGCTGCCGGCCATGGCATGAGAATCGCCGATTTCGAGACCAGCGCGCTCGTCAGCGCCGGCGTGATGTCGGACCCGGCGTTGCCGGTTGGCGAGCGGATCCTGCGAGCGGTGCGGCGGAGCCGGCGTGCCGTGGGCTGCAACACCAATCTCGGCATTCTGCTGCTGGCGGCGCCCTTGGCCGCGGCGGCACAATCCGGGCGCGGCTCTGATCTCCGCCAGCGTCTGCGGCTAGCGCTCGGCCGGTTGGGGCGGGGCGATGCCGCCGCGGTCTTCCGCGCCATCAGCTTGGCCAATCCGGGCGGGCTCGGGGAGGCAAAGCGTCATGATGTGCGCCAGCCGCCCCGCGTCACGCTGCTGACCGCGATGGAGGAGGCCCGCCGGCGCGATCGCATCGCCGGCCAATATGCCAGCGCCTATAGAGACGTCTTCCGGACGGGGCTAGCCCGCCTGTCCGCGGCACTCGCCCGCTGGGGCGAGGGGCCGGCGGCCGCAAGCGCCGTCTATCTCGCCTTCCTCGGCCGCTTCCCCGACAGCCATGTCCGGCGCAAGTTCGGCCTGGCCGTGGCGCGCTCCGTTTGCCGGCAGGCCGGCGATCTCGATCGCCGCCTGATGCGGGAAGGGCTATCGCCGGCTGTGCAAAATCGGCTTCTGAAATTCGATGCCGAGCTGAAGGCGGCGGGGGTCAATCCCGGCACGAGTGCCGACCTGACGGTGGCGACGCTCTTCGCGGCCGGCCTGCAGAGAGAGCTGAGCGCCGTGGCTGAAAATCCTCAGTCTCTGTGACATTGCGCGGTAGTCTTCAGCCCGCCAAACAAGTACTTGCGAGGCCCTGCGGCTTACGATTACCATTTTCCTGCCCTCCAGCGCCGTGCCGTGTTGGAAGGGGAGGCTTGGGCTATTTGGCTGAAGCCCCGGCCGCGGCACCGAACGGGAGATGGGGGATCAGGCTCCTGGCCGGATCATCCTCTGCCGTGTCCTCTATTCAACGGCGCACTTCGCGGTGCGTTAGGTCATCATCATCGTGCAACGATAGCCTGGGAGGCGATATCCATGGCAAGGATCAATAAGGTTATGGTCGGCGAGTCCCTGGTCGGCGAGGGCAACGAAGTTGCCCATATCGACCTGATCATCGGACCTCGCGGCAGTGCGGCAGAGCATGCCTTCTGCAACGCCCTCACGAACAACAAGGACGGCTTCACCTCGCTGCTCGCCGTCCTGGCGCCAAACATGCCCTGCAAGCCGAATACCATCCTGTTCAACAAGGTGACGATCAAGGGCGCCAAGCAGGCCGTCCAGATGTTCGGTCCGGCGCAGCACGCGGTCGCCAAGGCCGTGGCGGACGCCGTTGCCGACGGCACCATCCCGCAAGACGAAGCCGACGATCTCTTCATCTGCGTCGGCGTCTTCATCCACTGGCTGGCGGAAGACGACAAGAAGATCCACGAGTACAACTATCAGGCCGTCAAGGAGTCGATCCAGCGCGCCGTGGCCGGCAAGCCGACGGCTGCTGAATCGGTGGCCGCGAAGGACCGGGTCAAGCATCCGTTCGCGCCCTGATCTTCGAGATCGAACGGGAGGGCGCGACCGCGCCCTCCCGTTCTTTTTTACCGCTTGGCCAGCTCCGCCAGCTCCTTTCGGCCAATCCGCCCGTCATGCAGGGCCGAGGCGATCAGGACGCCGGCGGCCCCGGCGTCGCTCAGGCTTCTCAGATCGGCGGCATCGCGAACGCCGCCGGCGGCATAGGCCCGGCGACGGCCGTTCTGCGCCATGATCTCGCCGAGGCGAGCGAGGTCGGGGCCTGCGCCACTGCCGACGCGCGCCAGGGTCATGACGATGACCCGTGCCGGCCAGAGGGCCGGATCGAGCCCTCCGAGCGGACCCAGGAAATGATCGCCGGCGAAGTCGAAGGAGAGGACGATCCGATGGGCCTGGGGCGAGGCCATGAGGCGGCCCAGCCCCTCCCAATCGGCCTGGCTCTCGCTGCCGAGGACGAGATCGCCGAGATCGCGATGCAGCCAGTCGAGACAGGCATCGGGATCGCGAAAGCCTGCATCGACCCAGAGTTTCAGTGCCGGAAAGCGCCGTCGCAGCTCGTGGAGCACGGGCTCATTGTCACCGGTATCCTCGATGGCATCGAGATCGGCGATGTAGAGGGTCGGAAAGGGGTAAAGCGCCAGCAACCCGCCGACCACGGCCTCGGGCGTGCTTCCTTCGCAGAGATTCGAGCGTATGGGCCGGTAGTCGGCGCGCTGGCCATAACGCGCATGCACCACCTGGCCCCCTCGCAGGTCGATGACGGGAATGATCTCGAAATGACCCAAGGCGCACGCCTTCCGATCCGCATTCGGCCTGACCCGCAGGTGACTCGATGCCGCCGAGACTTGTCAAGCTTGGGCGTCGGGCATGGGTGAGATGGTCGCTACCGGCTGGGATCTTGGCGGCGCCCATATCAAGGCAGCCCAGATCGATGCGGCCGGATGCTTGCGCCGGGCCATCCAGATTCCCTGCACGCTCTGGCGCGGGCTCGAGCATCTGGAGGCAGCGCTGGCAAGCCTCGACCGCGAGCTTCTACCCTCGGATCTGCAGGGTGTGACCATGACCGGGGAACTGGTGGATCTCTTCGCCGACCGCAGCGACGGCGTCGGCCGGCTGATCGATGCGATGCTCGCCCATTATCCAGGCCGGGAGCTTTGTTTCTATGCCGGCGAGATGGGCTTCCTTGCGCCGGTGGCGGCGCGCGAGCAGGTGCTGCGCATCGCCTCGGCCAATTGGCATGCCACCGGCCGCTATCTCGCCGCGCGCGACGAGACGGGGTTGCTGGTCGATATCGGCAGCACGACCACCGACATCCTGCCGATCGCCGACGGCAAGGTGGAATGCCAAGGCTTCAGCGATTCCGAGCGCATGGCCCTGGAGGAGCTGGTCTATACGGGCGTGACGCGAACGCCGGTCATGGCGGTCGCTCCGGCCGTGCTCTTCGCCGGCCAGAACCAGCGGCTCATGGCGGAATATTTCGCCACCATGGCCGATGTCCATCGGCTGACCGGCGAGCTGCCCGAGGACGCCGATCAGCATGGGACTGCCGACGGCCGCGGCAAGAGCGCAGAGGAGAGCGCGGCGCGCCTCGCCCGCATGCTCGGCCGCGATCTTGCCGATGCGGGAATGGCCGAATGGCGGCGCCTGGCGAGCCATCTGGCGGAACGCCAGCGCCGACAGGTGATCGATTCCATCGAGCGCGTTCTCTCCCGCAGCTCGCTTCCAGAAGATGCGCCGCTGATCGGCGCTGGCGTCGGCCGCTTCCTCCTGCCCGAGATCGGACGCCGGCTGGGCCGGCGCTATCGCGACTTTGCCGATCTCTTCCAGGGCGAGCCGGCTTCACGCGAATGGGCCGCCCGCGCCGCTCCGGCTGCGGCCGTTGCGGGGCTGCTGCTCCAGCTTAAGAAGAGTGTCTGACATGAGCGTCCCCGCCCCCTTGCGGGGGCGGGACAGGGTGGGGGGTCCGATCCGCGGCCGCGGATCCGAGAATCTACGCAGCGTGCTGCACTCTGTGATCTTGGGGCTACCCCCCACCCCGACCCTCCCCCGCAAGGGGGGAGGGGGAAGTCGTGGCGCGCTCACTTTTGAACGCCGCGACGCGCTCCATCAGCCAGTCCCATGCCTGGCGCTCGCGGGGACCGGCGGTTTTCTCGATGGCGATCGTCAGATAGGCGATCTCGCGCTCGATCTTCTCCATCGGGAGCATGTGCAGGCGGCTGACCAGGATAGCTGCCTCGACCACCGCGGCCTGGGCCCGATTGAAGCCGTGGAAGGGCGCATGATTGGCCTCATGCACGACACGGCAGTGGAAGCGCGGGCGCTCGGAATGCTCGGTGACGCGCTCGACGCTGAGCTCGGCATGGGCCAGCGCTGCGCTCAGGACCGCCCCTGGAATCCTGTCGGCACTCCGCGTCGGCCAGTCGCGCCGGCCCGTCAGGCAGCCGGCGAAGATCAGGACATCGTCGGTGTAGTTGGCGACGGCATGGGGATTGACCCGAAGATTCTCCAACGTCTGGGAGGGCCGGAAGGGCGCGATGACGAAGCCCTCTTCCTCGACGATCAGCCCGATGGGCGCGATATGGATTCGGCCCTCGGGCGACTGGGTGGTGACGATGGTCTCCCGGATCATGAGGCCCGCTTCCGGCGCCGGCGGGGCAGGGTGGTGCCAGGAGCCTTCAGCTTCTGGAGATCCTCGCCGGGTTCTTCAACGGCCACGCCCCAACGCAGCGGCTGATCCTGGACATAGCGCTTGCCGAGCTTCCAGGCGATTTCCGCCTTGGTAGTTTCCGCGCCCAGATAGAAGGCATGGCTGCCGTCGCTCTCCACCCCGAGCTGAGGGAAGAGCTCGAAGGGGTCCCGGGCGATCCGGTGGCCCTTGTGGTTGTAGATATGGATGCCGTCCTCGGCCACGGCGATCCGGAAGTTGTCGTCGCTGATCATGCCTGCCAGCTCGCCGATCTCCGCCGGCGTGTCGGGGAAGGGCTTGCGGTCGTGAACGGTCAGCAGGGCCGGCGCGATGCCGCTGGGCAGGCTGCCCGCCTCGCGGGCGGCAAACATGATGCGCCGGGCCCAATCGGTCTCGGCCACGGCCCGCCGGCAATGAGGGCTCACTTGCACGACCAGCACATTGGCGATGGCGAGCTCGGAGACGATGCCCATGAGGATCGCCGTCACCCCGGAACTGTCGGCATCAGTGAGCTCCGTCAGATTGCCGGTCCCCATGAGGATCGGCGCCTTCGGCCGCCGGCGGCGCAACTCTGCATAACGTCCGAGGGAGGCGGTGAAGCCGAAATGGATCGGCTCCAGGATCGGATCGGCGAGATAGGGCCGCTTCTTCCGATCGAGGATGTCCATGGCCCGCTGCAGCGAATCGAGATCGCCGTGGCGCGCCGGGATCAGGACCGGTATGGCATCGCTCTCTTCCGCGAGGTGCAGCGTCTTCTCGGTCAGGCTCAGCAGATAGCGCGCCCCGGCGCCGGCCCCGCGGCGAAGCTCTTCGACATCGGCGGAATCGATGCTGACGGTGAAGCCCGCCGCGACGAGGGCCGCGACAGCCTGCTCCAGATGCGGAAAGGGCGTGTCCGGCAGGCAGCCGAGATCGATGACATCGGCGCCGTCGCGGCGATAGAGGGCGGCGCGCTCCAGGATCGCCTCCACGCCGAGCTGCGGCGCCTCGACGATCTCGGCGAAGATGCGCACATTGTGTCGGGAGAGGTCCGGCGGCGGACCCTTGCGGCCGAAGAATTCGCTCAAATCCTGCAGGTCCTCGGGTCCGCGATGGAAGGGGCGGCCGTAATGGGCCGCCAGCGCCTCCAGATCGCCACGAAAGCGGCCCGGCAGCAGAACCCG
>DATFRE010000428.1:0-2284 GCA_035263545.1 Dongiaceae bacterium | reverse complement strand
CGCCAGATCGAGGCGCTGGGCCGGCCGGGCGATCTGGCTTTGGGAATCACCACCTCGGGCCGCAGCCCGAATGTCATCGCGGGGCTCGAGAGCGCGAAGGAGATGGGGCTCGTGGCGGCAGCGCTCTCCGGCGGCGAGGGGGGCAGGCTGCCGGGGCTTGCCGATCCGCTGCTTCTGGTCCCCTCCAAGACCACGGCGCGCATCCAGGAGATGCATATCGCTCTCGGCCAGATGCTCTGCGCCGGCCTCGAGCAGGAACTGGGGCTCGTATGAGCGAAGACCAGGTTCTGGTCGAACATCTGGCCAATGCCCGCGTCCTGGTGCTGGGCGATGTGATGCTCGACCGTTATGTCTATGGCAGCGTCGATCGCATGTCGCCGGAAGCACCCGTGCCCGTGCTGCGCCGGACGAGCGAGAGTGCCATGGCGGGCGGCGCCGGCAATGTCGCCCGCAATATCGCCGCCCTCGGCGCCAAGGCCCTGCTCATCGGTCTGGTCGGCGAGGATCGCGCGGGCATCGAGCTCGCTGCCATGCTGGGCGAGGAGCACAATGTCGAGCCGCGGCTCATCGCCGATCCGCTGCGGCCGACCACGGTCAAGATCCGCTTCGTCGCCGGGCGCCAGCAGCTGCTGCGTGTCGACGACGAGGTGACGCTGCCGGCCGCGGGGGAGAGTGCGGCGGCCCTGCTGGCGGCGCTCAAATCGGCGCTTCCCGCCATCGACATCGTGCTGCTCTCCGACTACGCCAAGGGCGTGCTGAGCGACGAGGTGCTGCAGCGCGCCATCGCCATGATCCACGCGGCGGGCAAGCGCCTGCTCGTCGATCCCAAGAGCCGCAATTTCCGCCGCTATGCCGGGGCCGATCTCCTGACCCCCAATCGCGGCGAGCTGGCGGCGGCCACGGGGATCGCGGGCGAGGACGATGCCTCCGTCGCGGCCGCCGCGGAGAAGGCGATCGCGATGGCGGGTGTGGCGGCCCTGCTCGTGACCCGCAGCGAGCGCGGCATGACCCTGGTCGAGCCGGGCCGCGATCCCCTGCATCTTCCTGCCGAGGCGCGGGAGGTCTTCGACGTCTCCGGCGCCGGTGACACCTCCATCGCCACCCTGGCCACCGCCTTGGCGGCGGGGGCCGATCCGCCGCGGGCCGCGCGCCTCGCCAATACTGCGGCGGGGATCGCCGCCGGCAAGCTCGGCACCGCCGTGGTCCACCCCGCCGATCTCCTGGGCGCGATCCAGGCGCGCACCGTGCTGGCGAGCGAGGCCAAGGTCGTGGCGCTGGAGAGCGCGCTCGAGCGCATCCAGCGCTGGCGCGCCGGCGGAGAGCGCATCGCCTTCACCAATGGCTGCTTCGACCTGATCCATCCCGGCCATGTCTCGCTTCTCGGCCAGGCAAGAGCGGCCGCCGACCGTCTGGTGGTCGGCCTCAACAGCGACGCCTCGGTCAAGCGCCTGAAGGGACCCGAGCGCCCGGTGCAGAACGAGACGGCCCGCGGCATCGTGCTCGCCTCTCTCGCCATGGTGGATCTGGTGCTGGTCTTCGACGAGGACACGCCCATCGAGCTGATCCGCGCCATCCGGCCCGAGGTGCTGGTCAAGGGCGCCGATTACCGCCTGGACCAGGTGGTGGGTGCGGATGTCGTCCAGGGCTATGGCGGGCGTGTCCTGCTCGCCGATCTCCTGGCCGGGCACAGCACCACCGGCACCATCGCCCGGGTCGGCGGGGGAAGGCGGGCATGATCCTTCTCACCGGGGGAGCCGGATTCATCGGCTCCCATATCGCGGCGGCGCTCGCCGCCCGGGGCGAGCGGGTCGTCCTGGCGGATCACCTCGGCATCGGCGACAAATGGCGCAACATCGCCAAGCACGAGATCGAGGATGTGATCGCGCCGGGGAAATGCCTCGATTGGCTGGCAGCGCGGCGCGGCGAGATCAGCGCCGTCATCCATATGGGTGCCATCTCCGGCACCACCGAGACCGACGGCGACCGGCTGGTCGAGAACAATGTGCGCCTCTCCCTCGATCTCTGGGAGTTCTGCCGTGAGCAGGCCAGGCCCTTCATCTACGCTTCCTCGGCCGCCACCTATGGCGATGGCACGGCCGGCTTCGAGGATGACGACAGCCCCGAAGCGCTGGCCCGGCTGCGGCCGCTGAACGGTTATGCCTGGAGCAAGCATCTGGTCGATAGGACCATCGCCCGGCGGGTGAAGCGGGGCGAACCCCGGCCGCCGCAATGGGTCGGACTCAAATTCTTCAACGTCTATGGGCCGAACGAGTATCACAAGGGG
>DATFRE010000427.1:0-6826 GCA_035263545.1 Dongiaceae bacterium | reverse complement strand
GAGAAGAGGCAGCCCGAGAACCCCGCCAGAGTCGCGCACATCACATAGGTGGCAAAGCGCGTGAGCTCGACCGGAATTCCGGAGAAGCGCGCCGCGCGGGGGTTCTGGCCGATGGCGATGACCGAGCGGCCGTAGATCGTGCGGTTGAGGGCGATGTGCAGCAGGATCGAGAGCAGGATCGCGCCCAGGGTGAGATAGGGCAGGCCCAGGACTTCGCCGATGGAGAAATCGGCGAAGGCCGGCGGCGGCTTGATGCGCAGGCCCCGGCTGTACCAGATCGCGGCGGACAGGAAGAGGAAGCTGGAGGAGAGGGTGGCGATGATCGGCGGGATGCGCAGCGCCCGGATCAGGCCGTAATTGAAGGCACCGACCAAAGCACCCGCAGCGAGAGCGAGCAGGATGCCGACGGCGATCCGGGGATCCTGGTTATCCATGTATTTCATGGCGATGGTGCCGGCCAGCGTCATGGTCGCCGGGATCGAGAGATCGACATTGCCCGGCCCCAGCGTCACCACGAACATCTGGCCGAGGCCGACCAGCACCGAGAACGTGGCGAAGGAGAGGGCGGCGGTCAGGACCTCGCCCGCGCCCTGGCCCTCGGTGAATCCCTCCATGGCGGCCCAGACCACCGCCGCCGCGACGAAGGACCAGATCCAGGGCCTGCGGGCGAGGCGGGCGAGCTGCCCGCGCATCATCGCTGCCGCTCCCAGCGGGTCACCAGGAGCCTCAGCGCCAGCACCAGGATCAGGATCGCGCCCTGGGCGCCGATCTGCCAGTCGGGGTTGAGCCTGAGGAAGGAGAGGAAGGAGGCCGCGAGAGTCAGTGTCGCGGCACCGATCACCGCTCCCATCGGCGAGACACGCCCGCCGACGAACTCGCCCCCGCCCAGGATGACCCCGGCGATGGAGAGCAGCGTATAGCGCAGCGCGATATTGGCGTCGGCCGAGGTGGTGAGCCCCACCAGCGCCAGGCCGGAGAGCGCGCCGAAGAGGCCGGCAAGCGCGAACATGGTCATCTTGATCTTCAGCATCGACCAGCCGGCGCGGGCAACCGAGCGGGCATTGCCGCCCGCGCCACGCAACACCACGCCATAGGCCGAGCGCATCAGCCCCAGATGCACGATGAGCCCGAGGCCGATGGAGGCGAAGATGGCGAAGGGCAGGAAGGGGGTCCGGAGCCCCATGATCGCCAGCAGCCAGCCCGGCGCATGTCCGCCGGGCGTCGGCAGCAGCAGCACGGCGAGGCCCTGCCAGACGAAGGACATGCCGAGGGTGACGACGATGGAGGGCAGATCGCGCAGATAAATGAGGGCGCCCACCGCCGCATAGAGGGCGATGCAGCCGAGGAGGACAGCGATGCCGAGGACCGGCGAATCCTTCAGCCAGGTCGCCGCCACGCAGGCCGTAAACCCCACATAGGCGCCGATCGAGAGATCCAGGTCGTTGACCGTGATGACGAACATCTGCGCGATGGTGGCGAGCGCGATGGGCACCGCGAGATTCAGCAGGAGGTTCAGCCCGAAATAGCTCATCGCCCGAGGCTCGAGATAGAAGATGGCCGCGAGCAGGGCAGCGAGCGACAGCGCGGGCAGGAGGCTGCGCAGCAGGCGCGCCGAGACGAAGGCGGTCAAGACGCCGCCTCCTCGAAGGAGGAATGCAGAACCTTCTCCTCGCTCAAGGCATCGCGGGCGAGATCGGCGACGATGCGTCCGTTGCGGAAGACATAGACATGATCGCAGTGGCGCAGCTCGTCCATCTCGGTGGTGTACCAGAGGAAGGTGCGGCCCTCGGCCGCCTCGGCACGGATCATCGCGTAGATTTCCTGCTTGGTGCCGACATCGACGCCGCGCAGGGGATCATCCATCAGGACGATCGCGGCATCGGAGCCGAAGGCGCGGGCGAAGAGCGCCTTCTGCTGATTGCCGCCCGACAGCGAGAGGATGTTGTTCGCTACATCGGGGGTGCGGATGTTGATGCGCCGGCGCCAGTCATCGGCAAGCGCGGCCTCGCGGGCCGCGTCGATGAGCAGGCCCCGGCTCAATGCCTTGAGCGATCGAACGGAGATGTTCCGGGCGATGGACCAGAGAGGAAAGATGCCGTCGCTCTGCCGGTCGCCCGCGACCAGCGCCACCGGCCCCGCGACGTGATAGCGCTCCGAGCTTGCTCTGCCTTCTGTCGCGAGGCGGACCAGAAGCTCCGTCTGGCCATGGCCGCTCAGCCCCGCGAGGCCGACGACCTCGCCGCGGAAGGCGGTCAGCTCGCGGCCGTCGCCCTGGCTCAGCGGCTGCGCCCGGACCTGCGCCACGCCCTCCTGGCGCTTGGAGGCGAAATCGGCAGAAATCTCCTCCCTGGCCACGCTGCCCATGGCGCTGACCAGGGAGTTGCGGGTGAAATCGCCCGCCGGCCGGGCATCGACCACCTTGCCGTCGCGCATCACCATCACACGGTCGGCGGTACCGAGAATCTCGCCCAGGAGATGGGAGATGAGGATCGTCGAGGCCCCGCCCGCCACCACCTGGCGGACGAATGCCAGAAGCTGGCCGGCGGCCCGGGCGTCGAGGGAGGAGGTGGGCTCGTCCAGGATGACGAGCCTGAGCGGTTCCTCGGTCACCGTGAAGGCGCGCGCGACCTCGACCATCTGGCGCCGGGCGATGGAGAGGTCGCCCACGATCTCGCCCGCCGAAATGCCATGGCCGGGGAAGATCTCGTCGAGCTTCGCCGTGATCAGCCGGCCGGCGCGACGCTGCCAGCCAAAGCCGGAGAGCGCCGGGTGCATGATGCGCAGATTCTCCGCCACCGTGAGATTGGGGCAGAGCGAGAGCTCCTGGAACACGCAGCGTATGCCGTGGCGATGGGCGGAAGCTGCGCCGTAGCCGGAAGTAAGGTCACGGCCTTCGATGGTGATGCGGCCGCGGTCCGGTGCCGCCGTGCCGGCGAGGATGTTCATGAGCGTGGATTTGCCGGCGCCGTTATGGCCGACCAGACCGAGGCATTCGCTCGTGCGGATGGCGAGATCGACCCCGGCCAATGCGCGGACGGCGCCGAATTGCTTTTCGGCGCCGTCCAGCCGGACGATCTCAGCGGGACTATCGACCACGGGGAGCCGGTTCTACCTGGAGCCTTTCCCCCGCGCCGCCGCCCTCACTGCTTCATATTGGCCTTGATGGCCTTGATCGCGTCGTCCTGGGTGTACTCCGTGCTCGCCACCCCGCCGACCGGGATATTGGGCAGCGCCGCCTCGAAATCGTCCTGGGTGAAGGAGAGATAGGGCACCAGCAGGTCATGGGGGATGTCCTTATGGCCATCGAGGATCTGCTGGGCGACCCAGAAGGCGAGGGTAGAGACGCCGGGAGCGATGGAGGCCGACCAGGTCACATAGCCATTCGCGTCCTTCTGCTCCTTCCACCAGGCGAGCTCGTCCTGGCGGTTGCCCATGATGATGGTGGGCGTCGGCCGGCCGGCGGCCTTGAAGGCTTGCGCTGCGCCGTAGCCGTCACCACCCTGGTCGACGACCCCGACCAATTCGGGCAGCGAGGGCAGGATTCCAGCGACCGCCTTCTGTGCCACGTCCTCGGCCCAGTCGCCGTTGACCGAGCCCACGATCTTGAACTGCGGGTATTTCGCTACGCCGGCCGCGATGCCGTCATGGATCGACTGGTCGATGGAGGTGCCGGCGAGGCCACGGATCTCCAGCAGATTGCCGCCCTTGGGGAGGCGACCGTTCAGGAACTCGACCTCCTTCTCGCCCATATCCTTGAAGTCGACCACCACGCGCCAGGCGCAGGGCTCGGTCACGATGCCGTCGAAGGAGACGACGATGATGCCGGCATCGCAGGCCTGCTTGATCGGCCCGTTGAGGGCATCGGGCGAAGCCGCGTTGATGACGATGGCGTCGTAGCCCTGCAGGATCAGGTTCTGGATCTGGGCCGCCTGCTCGGTGACCTGGTTCTCTGAGGTGGTGAAGACATCGGCCGCCGCGACGACGCCGTCGGCCACCGCCTTCTTCGTCACCGCGTCATAGCTTTTCAGCATCGCCTGGCGCCAGGAATTGCCGGCGTAGTTGTTGGAGAAGGCGATCTTTTTGGTCTTGGTATCCGCATTGGCCGCCCCGGCCGCCAGGGCGAGGGCGATAGCGGTCATTGCCGCGATGCCTGCGATCCGACGCATGTCCGTTTCCTCCCGGTATGGTTGCGCCCGGCCGGAATGGCGGGCGTCATGGGTTCGCCTCACGCGCTTCTTTGGGGCGGCAATTGTATGACCAATGCTCCGGCGATCACAAGAATTGCCTCGCCGCCGGGCCGCAAGCGAGAATGCGCGACCGGGCCAGCAGGAGGGAATGCCATGCCATTCGTCCAGATTCAGATCCTCAAGGGTCACTCCCAGGCGCGCAAGGACAAGATCGCCGAGCGCGTGGTCGACGCCGTCGCCGAGGTGGCCGAGCTGCCGCGGGATGCCGTCTGGGTGGTGTTCGAGGATGTCGATGCGGAGGACTGGTATGTCGGCGGCCGCACCGTGCGCGCGATCAAATCGGGCGAGAAGACCTAGCGAGAGCCATGCGGGACTGATGCGATCTCTTCTTGTCGTCATTCCGGCGAAAGGCGGAATCCAGGGTAACTGTCGGAGTCTGCGGCCCCCGGATCCCGGCTTTCGCCGGGATGACGGAAAGGGGGCGTGCGGCGTTAATGCCCGCCGCGGGTGCGGTGGCGGCCCCAGAGCAGAAAGCCCAGGCCGACCAGGAGGGCGGCGACGACCAGGAAGGCGATGATGCGGAACGGGCCGAAGAAGGCGCCGAGGATCAGGTCGACCAGCATCAGCAGCAGGTTGTAGGCCTTGGCCGTGTACTGTACGAAATCCAAGGTAAGACCTCGGTCGGCCGGCGGAATTACTGACTTGGGGCGGTGCCGGCGAACTCTGCCTCGAGCTCCTCCTCCAGGCGGACCAGATCGTCGGGCAAGGGCATGCCGGTGGACCGGATCTCGTTCAGCCGCTCGCGGAGCTGCTGGTAGAGCTCACGCTTGTCCTCGGGCTGATTCTCCATCTGCGTCACCAGCAGCGAGATCTGGGCCAGGAGGTTCTCGAACGCCATTCCAGGCACTCCTCTGATCGGGGCCCGTGCGGAACCCCCGGGCCTTGCGGCAGGTTACTGCATGGGACGTACCGCTGCCGGGATTTGATAGAGATATCAATCTGTTATGCCGTGTCCGCCAAAGCCGTGTCGGCGTGGTGTCCGAAAGGATGATGCCATGCCCCGCTAGTGTGTCCGAACCAGTCGGGGAGTCCAGGCAAAAAGAAGGCCCCGCCGGAGCGGGGCTGACGGCCGCTGCTATTGCCCCATCACGAACGGCACCACGTCGCGCGAGCCGCACCTCGAACGGTTGATCCACGTCAAGGCGGGTGGAACGCCGCCGGGACAACATGGGGCATGTCCAACGACTATCGCATAGTGCTGCTGCACCGCCAGGCAGTGGCCGACCACGCAGACCAACTTATTGCCGACGCTCGGGAGCAGATTAACCGGGCCGACGATCTGCTGGAGCAGCTTAAAATGCAGCGATTCGGCCGCCGGATTAGCTCTTCTTCCCAGAACCTCAGCCCCGCCAGGTAGACGAGGGCCATTCACCACCCGGACAGGAGTATCAGGATGCAGAAGCCGACCTACCGAATAGCCCCCAGGAACGAGGGCCGCGTCCTCGATGTCGAGATAACGACGCCAGGGTCCCCGCCTCGTATCGTCAACTGCTTCAACAGAGAGGAGGACGCCTGGCAATGGGTGGACGAGCAACGCCAGGCGGATCGCTTCGCGCGGAGGCTAAAGCGAAATCCAGAGGGGAGAGGTCGCGCGTAGCCGGCACCGCTACTGCCCTATCGAGAACGGCACCACGTCGCGCGAGCCGCACTTAGAGCACTTCCACCGCTGCGCCAATTCGACGACCGTGGTCCAAGGCTTATGCTGGGCAATGAGATCCTCGACCGGCCAACGGTGCTTGTGACCACAGCCGTTGCAGTGGGCGCCGACGGTCGCGATCTTGCGATGATCCTGAAGGGAGGCGAGCGATACTTCCCATGCCTCGCGGGGACTTCTCAGACATCGCGACATGGTAGCAAGCCGGCGGCACGCCGACCTATCAGCAGACATATGAGCGCGGCGGTAGTGCCGTCTGCGTCTACGGATGCACCCGACGAATGATCGCACTCAGACGGCTGCCACCAACCAAGATGGCCGTGGCGGTTCGGCGCTGGTGGGGTTGATCGAAGCGAGAACGCTGCCAGGTAGTGACTCAGTTTGCAATTCAAAGCCCTTGACCGACCCGATTCTGTCCTCATGCTTAAGCGGAAAGCATCGAGGGCGGAATGCCGTTGCCGGATTGGTACATCGATGATCTCAAAGAGGAAATTAATCGCCTCAAGGGGATGCTTGAGCCGTTAGAAAGCGGAAAGATTAGAATTGGAGAGAAGAAAGTCGGGCGCCCGGATTTAGACGCAACCCAGGGCTGGATTCACTCGTTGAAGCAGACGATCCGAACTCTGCAATCGATTGTGGATAGGCGTGATGCCTAAAGGCCCTCGCCGAGAGAAGCGCCCCGCCGACGTGATAGGCGCCGCGGTCAAGGCTCGGCCGGCGCTACCCGCGGCCATAATGGTTTGACAGATGCACAGATGAACGCGATCAAGAAGCGGTTCGATGTGGACAACTATTGCATGAGCCACCCGCTCGACACGGTGAGGGCCGCTGCCATCGACCTGATTCGGGAGCTGGAGCGCCGAACCGGCCAATGATCTCTGTTGCCGATCTCCTGGCCCGCATCCCGTGCCACCAGCTTCAGACG
>DATFRE010000426.1:0-2535 GCA_035263545.1 Dongiaceae bacterium | reverse complement strand
GGCCGAGACGGTGAGCCGCATCCACCGCCTGCGCCTCGCTGATGGCGTGCCCATGGCGATCGAATATGCCGTCGTGCCCGCCCGCTTCCTGCCTGATCCGGACGAGGTCGAAAGCTCCCTCTATGCGGTGCTCATCCGTCGCGGCTTCGGGCCGCGGCGCGCGCTCCAGCGTCTCCATGCCGTGCTGCTGAACGAGGAGCAGGCGGAGCTGCTGGAGCTCGAGGCCGGGGCGGCCGCGCTCTATATCGAACGGCGTTCCTTCCTCGCCGGTGGCGAAGCCGTGGAGTTCACCTGCTCCTACTACCGGGGCGATGCCTATGACTTCGTCGTCGAGCTCAATATCGGCGGAGAAGGCTGATGCTCTACGCCCTTCTGCCCGACCGGCTCTTCGACGGCGAGAAGATCCTGAGTCGCCACGGCGTGGTGATCGAGAACGGGCGGATCCAGGCCGTGCTGCCGGCCAATGCCGTGGATCCGGTTCTGCCGCGCCATCGCCTCGAGGGGATGCTGGCGCCGGGCTTCATCGATGTCCAGGTCAATGGCGGCGGCGGCATCCAGTTCAATGACGTGACCACAGCCGAGGGCATAGCCGGAATCGGCGCGGCCCATCGGCGCTTTGGCACGACGGGATTCATGGTGACCCTCATCAGCGATACGCGGCAGAAGACCGCCGAGGCGGTGGCGGCCGTGGCGGCGGGGCTCGCGGCGCATCTACCCGGGCTGCTGGGAATCCATATCGAAGGGCCCTTCCTCAATCTGGAGCGCCGCGGCGTCCATGCCGCCGCCATGATCCGGCCGATGGAGCCCGAGGATCTCGCGATCCTGACCTCGCTCGGCGCTGGGCGCACGCTGGTGACCTTGGCGCCGGAGAAGATTCCCCCCGAGGATATCCGCCGTCTGGTCGAGGCCGGGGTCATCGTCGCCGCCGGCCACACGGCGGCGGACTATGCGACGGTCCGCCGGGCTCTCGATCTCGGGCTGACCGGCTTCACCCATCTCTATAACGCCATGCCGCCGCTGGCCGGCCGCGATCCCGGGCCGGTGGGAGCGGCGCTGGAGGACCGGGCGAGCTGGTGCGGGCTCATCGTCGATCTCCACCATGTCTCGGCGCCCAGCCTCAAGATCGCTATCGCCGCCAAGGGGTCCGAGCGGATGATGCTGGTGACCGATGCCATGGCCACGGTGGGCACGGACCTCACGGAATTCACCTTCCAGGGCCAGCGCATCACGCGCGCCGGCGGGCGGCTGACCACCGCGGAGGGAAGGGCGGCCGGGACCCTGGCCGGATCCGATCTCGACATGGCGACGGCGGTGCGCAACACCGTGCGCCATCTGGGATTGCCGTTGGAGCAGGCTCTCGCCATGGCGAGCCGCGTCCCCGCCGCCTTCCTCCGCCTCGAAAGCGAACTCGGCCGCATCGCCCCCGGCCTGCGCGCCAGCCTGGTGCTGCTCGATGACGATCTCCAGGTGCGCGAGACCTGGATCGAGGGAGTCGAGAGCAACAGCTGACTCTCTCCCGCTGCCCCTTTTCCCCCCGCCCCTCGACGGGGGCGGGTCGGGGTGGGGGTGGGGCCACAGACGCAATCATCGAAGCACCTCGTGCGTCATCACCCCCCACCCCAACCCTCCCCAGCAAGGAGGGAGGGGGATACACGCAGCAGCGGCTTGTTATGCTCCTCCCGCTTCAAAGCGCGGGAGAGGGCATTACAGCTCCACCACCTGCCCGCTGCGCACCGACTGGTCCGCGGCGATCACGATTCTCAGGCTCTTCACCGCGTCGTCCATATGGTCGCCGAGGTCGAGATCCTCCTCGATGGCGCGCAGCAGGAAGCGCTGCTCGCGCTCGCAGAGATCGTCATGGCTGGGCTCATCGGCGGTGTCGATGCGCTCGTCGGCTGCGCCCGCATGATGCAGCAAGATCTGGTTCGTCTTGGTATGGGCGTTGATATCGGCCGAGCGCATGCCGGAAGCGGTCTCGGCCATGACGATGGATACGCTGCCCTTGGGGCCGATCACGTCCTTCACGAAATAGGCGGTCTCGCTCATCATCGGCCCCCAACCCGCCTCGTACCAGCCGACCGAGCCGTCCTCGAAGGCGATCTGGAGATGGCCGTAATTGTACATGGCGGGGGCGATCTCCTCTGTCAGGCGCACGCCCATGGCATGCACGCGCCGGGGCCGCGCCCGGGTGATCTGGCACATGACATCGACATAGTGCACGCCGCAATCGACGATGGGCGGCACGCTCTCCATCAGCCGCTTATGCGCCGCCCACTGGGATGCCGTGCTCTGCTGGTTCAGGTTCATGCGGAAGACCAGGGGACTCCCAAGCTCGCGCGCCAGCTCGATGAAGCGGATCCAGGAGGGGTGGTGGCGCAGGATATAGCCGATGACGAGCTTGCGCTTCGTGCGACGGGCGGTGGCGACCACCCGCTCGGCATCGGCGACATTGTCGGCGACCGGCTTCTCCAGGAAGACATGGGCGCCCGCCTCCATCGATTTGATGGCGAACGCCGCATGGCTGTCGGGAAGCGT
>DATFRE010000425.1:0-13369 GCA_035263545.1 Dongiaceae bacterium | reverse complement strand
TGTTCTGCTGGCCCCAGGTCATGGTCCCGAGGCAGACGGCGCTGACATGGATGTCGGTGCGGCCCAGGCGGCGGCGCTGCATGAACAATTCTCCATCGGCCGGGAGGGGGCGGGAGGCTGGCGAAACGCGTGTGACGCGCCGATATAGCCGGGGATTGCCTCGAAGGGAACGGCGAAAGGACGATGTGTGACGCCGAGATGACCTCAGCTGCTGCCTTCGGCCTTGGCGATGACCTGGCGCAGGGAGGGGAGAAGACGCTTGACGATGATGGCGACCCCCTCGGCCGTGGGATGCAGCCCGTCGGGCTGGTTCAGGGCGGGATCGGCGGCCACCCCGTCGAGGAAGAAGGGATAGAGGGCGACGTCATATTGACGCGCGAGATCGGGATAGATGGCGTTGAAGGCCGCGCCATAATCGCTCCCCAGATTGGGTGGCGCCAGCATGCCGGCGAGGAGCACGGCGCGGTGCTGTGCCGTCAGCTTGGCAAGAATCGCGCCGAGATTGCTCTTGGCCTGCGCCGGGTCGAGGCCGCGCAGCGCGTCATTGGCGCCGAGCTCGACGATCACCACCCGGGGATTCTCGGCCAGCGCCCAGTCCAGCCGCGCGAGCCCGCCGGCGGTCGTGTCGCCCGAGACCCCGCCATCCTGCACCTCGGCATCGATGCCGGAATCCTTCAGGGCCTTCTGGAGCTGGGGCACGAAGCCCTGCCCCGGCGGCAGGCCGAAGCCCGCGGTCAGGCTATCCCCCAGCGCCAGGATCTTGACCGGCGCCGCTTCTGCCGAAGCGACCTGGACCATCACCCCCAGCAACATTATCTGTGCCAGGCGAAAGAGGCGTGAGAGAGGCGTGGGCGTAGGCATGGCGACGGACTCCCGAGGCGATGGAACGATGATCCGCTTGTCCGGCATCGCCTTGAAGCTGGCGAGCGCGGCAGGCGAGGTCAATATCCTGCGCGGTCTCGATCTCGAGGTCGCGGCGGGAGAGAGCGTGGGCATCGTCGGCCCCTCGGGCTCCGGCAAATCCACCATGATGATGATCATCGCCGGGCTGGAGCGGCCGAGCGCAGGGCGTGTCGAGGTCGCCGGCGAGGATCTGAGCGCCTTGGACGAGGACCAGCTCGCCCGCTTCCGCCGGGCCCGGATCGGCATCGTCTTCCAGGCCTTCCATTTGATCCCCACCATGACCGCGCTGGAGAATGTCGCCGTGCCCCTGGAATTCGCCGGCCGGAGCGACGCCTTCGAGCGCGCGTCGAGCGCACTCGCCGCGGTCGGTCTCGACCATCGGCTGACCCACTACCCCGGCCAGCTCTCCGGCGGCGAGCAGCAGCGCGTGGCGCTGGCGCGGGCCTTCGTCGTCGAGCCGCTGCTACTGCTGGCCGATGAGCCCACCGGCAATCTCGACGGCGAGACCGGGCGCCAGGTCATCGAGCTGATGTTCGAGCTTGCCGCCCGGCGCGGCACCACCCTGATGCTGATCACCCATGACCCGGCGCTCGCCGGGCGCTGCCGCCGGCTGGTGCGCCTCCTCGATGGCCGCGTCGTCGCAAGCTGAGGCCGCCGCCCGGCCCGGGCCGCCGCTTCGCCTGCCGCTGGCCTGGCGGCTGGCGGGACGCGAGCTGCGCGGCGGCATCGGTGGATTCCGCCTGTTCCTCTTCTGTCTCGCCCTCGGCGCCGCTTTGATCGCCGGCGTCGGCTCCGTGGCGGAGGCAGTGCGCACCGGCCTTGCCCATGATGCCCGCGAGCTCCTGGGCGGGGATGTCGAGATCCGCCTCCTCTACCGGCCAGCTACCGCTGAGCAGCAGCAGGCCTTTGCCGCGGCGGGCACCGTCAGCGCGGTGGACACGCTCAGGGCCATGGCCCGGGCGGCCGACGGAACCGCGCGCCAGCTCGTCGAGATGAAGGCCGTGGACAGCGCCTATCCGCTGGCAGGTGCGGTCCAGCTCTCGCCCGAGCAGCCGCTGGCGGCCGCGCTGGCGGAGCGCGACGGGGTCTGGGGCGCGGTGGCCGATCCGGAGGTGCTGGAGCGGCTGGGGGTGAAGCCCGGGGCGCGTATCACGGTGGGCAAGCTTTCCTATGAGCTTCGCGCCACCATCGCCCGCGAGCCCGATCGCGGCGCCGGCGCCTTCCTGCTCGGCCCTCGGCTGATGGTGGCCGAAGCGAGCCTGGCGGAGACCGGGCTGATCCAGCCCGGCAGCCTGATCTATCACCAATATCGCATCGCATTTCGCCCGGGCCTGGACGACAAGGCGTTTCTTGCCGATCTTGCGCAGCGCTTTCCCGATGCGGGCTGGCGCATCCGCGGGCTCGAGGATGCCTCGCCGGGGGTGAAGCGATTCGTCGATCGCACCGCGCTGTTCCTGACGCTGGTCGGGCTTTCGGCGCTGCTCATCGGCGGAGTCGGCGTCGGCAATGCGGTCCGGGCCTATCTGGAGAGCAAGACCTCCACCATCGCGATCATGAAATGCGTCGGCGCGCCGGCGGGCGCGATCTTCGCCCTCTATCTCTCGCTGATCCTGCTGCTGGCGCTGGGCGGCGTCGTCATCGGCCTTGCCCTGGGCGCGCTCGCGCCCTTCGCCGCCGCGGGGCCGCTCGCCGCCAATTTCGATCTCGATCTCGTCGCCGGGCTCTATCCGCGGCCCCTGGCCATGGCGGTGGGTTTCGGCCTTCTGACGGCGCTGGGATTCTCCCTGCCGTCTCTGATGCGCGCCCGTGACCTGCCGCCAGGGCAGCTCTTCCGCGACATGCTGGAGAGCCGGCGCGCGAGCCGGTGGCTGTCGCTCCGGCGCTGGCGCGACCTCGCTTTGATCGGCCTCGTGGCTGCTTCCCTCATCGGGCTTGCCTTCCTTTCCGCCGGCGATCCGCTCTTCGCGACCTGGTTCGTGGCCGGCGCGCTTGCCACCCTCATCGTCTTCCGGCTGCTGGCCCTGGGGGTGAAAGCGGCGGCGCGCCGTCTCTCCCATCGCGTCCTCGTCCAGCGCGGGCGCGGGATGCTGCGCCGGGCGTTGGCGGATCTCGCCGGGCCCCGCGCGCCCACGGGCAGCGTCATGCTGGCGCTGGGGATCGGGCTCACCGTGCTGGTGGGAATCGCCATGGTGGAGGGCAATCTCCGCCGCGAGCTGGAACAGGCGATGCCGGCACGCGCGCCCTCCTTCTACTTCATCGATATCCAGCCGGACGAGGTTGCTGCTTTCGACAAGATGGTGCTGGCCGAGCCGGGGGTGAGCGATCTCCAGCGCGTGCCCATGCTGCGCGGGCGCATCACCCGCATGAAGGACGTGCCGGTGGAGCAGCTTCCGCCGCCCAACCATGAAGGCTGGGTGCTCCAGGGCGATCGCGGCATCACCTGGTCCGCAACCCTGCCGCCGGGCAGCAGCCTCACCGCGGGCAGCTGGTGGCCGGCCCATTATCAGGGACCGCCGCTGGTCTCCCTCGATGCCGAGGTCGCGGATGCCTTCGGCCTCAAGATCGGCGACGACATCACCGTCAACATCCTGGGCCGCGAGGTCACCGGCCGCATCGCCAATCTGCGGCGCTTCGACTGGGCGACCCTCACCATCAACTTCATCATGGTCTTCTCGCCGGGGATCCTGGAGAGCGCGCCCCAGACCCATATCGCGACGGTCCGCGTCGATCCCGGCCATGAGCTGGAGCTTCAGCGCAAGGTCACCGACCGCTTCGCCAATGTCTCGGCCATCCGCGTCAAGGATGCCCTGGCGACGGTGGAGCGCCTCGTCGGGACCATGACCACCGCCGTCGGCGCCATCGCCCTCGTGGCGCTGGTCGCCGGCATCGCCGTGCTGGCCGGGGCCGTGATCGCCGACCGGCGCCGGCGCATCTATGATGCGGTGGTGCTGAAGGTACTGGGGGCGACGCGCCGCGACGTGCTGCTCGGCCTCGCCCTGGAATACGGCCTCATGGGCCTCGTCACAGCCGCCGTCGCCCTGTTGCTGGGCAGCCTCGCGGGCTATGCCTTCGTCACCTGGGGCCTGGAGGGCGATTTCGTGCTGCTGCCCGGCGTGGCGCTGGTCACGGCCATAGCCGGGGCTTCGATCGCCATCCTCGTCGGGCTCGCCGGGACCTGGCGCGCCCTCGGCCAGAAGCCGGCGCCGCTGCTCCGCAACGAGTGATCAGCCGCCATTGACCATCCGTCCCGCCTCGGCGATGAGCCAGTCGCGGAAGGCGGCGATGGCGGGCTCCTTGCTGCGCGATTTCGGCGCCACGACCCAATAGGCGAAGCGGGTCGGCATGGAGAGGTCGAAGGGCGAGACGAGACGTCCGGCGGCGATGTGATCGACGACATGGGAGGTGGTGCCCAGCGCCACGCCCTGGCCCTCCACCGCCACCTGGAGCGCCATGCTGTGCTGGGTGAAACGCGGACCGCGCTCGGTATCGATGCCCGTCACGCCGGCGGAGCGCAGCCACATGGCCCAGTCCGGCCAGTTGCCATGCTCAGCACTCCATTCCAGATGCAGCAGCGTGTGATGGCGCAGATCCGTCGGCTCGATCAGGGGATGGGGACCTGTCAGCAGCTTCGGGCTGCAGACCGGGAAGATGTCGTCGGCGAAGAGGCGGAGGCTGTCGAGGCCCGGGAACTCGCCCGCGCCGTAGCGCACCGCCATATCCGCATCGCCCCGGTCGAGATCGGCCAATGCCATCGTCGCATCGAGAAGCAGATCGATATCGGGGTGACGCTGGCGGAAGCGATCGAGGCGGGCGACTAGCCAGGTGGCGGCGAAGGAGGGGACGACGCTCACCGTCAGCCGCCGGCGCCGCCGGAGGCTGCGGATCTTGCGCAGCCCCTCGGCGATGCTGCTGAAGCCCTGGCTCAGATCCGCGAGGCCGGCGCGGCCCGCCTCGGTCAGCTGCCATTCCCCCTCGACCCGGCGCAGGAGCTTGGCATCGAGATCCTGCTCCAGCAGCTTCACCTGCTGGCTCACCGCCGCGGTGGTGACATGCAGTTCCGCCGCGGCCCGCTTGAAGCTCCGATGCCGGGCAGCCGCCTCGAAGGCGCGCAAGGCATTGAGGGAAGAGAAGCGTTCGGCCATCTTCGACTCGCTTAAGGTCAGCTTAACTGAACCTTAGCCAAATCTGGTTTGGGCGGAAAGGGGGAAATCCTTAGATTTATCCGATGGAACTCGGTCACTGGAGAGACCCCATGACGGACAGTGTCTTTAAAGCGAATCTAGCCCATTTCGGCGGTACCCAGGTCCTGGGCCGGCTGACCGCAGGCCTGCGCCGCTGGCGCGACCGCAATGCGGCGCTGCGCGAGTTCGAGCGCCTGGACGATCATGATCTGCGGGATATCGGCGTCGACCGCTATGGGCTGCGCGCCCTTATCGACGCCAGCCTCGCCGAGCGCGAGGTCCGCGAAGGCTGCTCGGATCAGATCTAGGCCCGCTTCAGCATCCGCTTCAGCTCACCGGCGCCCACGGTGCCGGTGAGAAGGGCGAGGCCGAAAAAGATCCCGATCCCGCCGCCCACCAGCAGCGTCAGGGCCGCGACCTTGGCCAGGAGATGGCTGGCGAAGGCCGGTGCCAGCGCCCAGGCGCCGGCACGAAGTGCGGCCCCCATGACCAGGCTGCAGAGGAGCGCCTTCGGCAGGTTGCGGGCAAGCTGAGCATCCATGTGGAGATGCCCGCGCCGGGAGAGGCGCCAGCTCAGCATTGCGACGTTGAGCCAGGAGGCGAGCGCGGTCGCGAGCGCGATCCCCGCATAGTTGATGAACTGGAACAGCGTGATCGAGAGCAGGATGTTGCAGCCGAGGCTGATCATGGCGAAGCGGAAGGGGGTCGCCGTGTCCTCGCGGGCGAAGAAGCTCGGCGTCAGCGCCTTGGCCAGAACGTAGGCCGGCAGCCCCAGGGTGTAGCAGATCAACGCCCATGAAGTGGCCACCGCCGCGGTCGCGTCGAAGGCGCCGCGCAGATAGAGCACATTGACGATGGGATCGGGAATGGCGACCAGCGCCACCGTCGCGGGAAGCGTCAGCAGGAGGGCATATTCGATGCTGCGGTTCTGGATCGCCGAAGCGGCCGCCTCGCCCTTGGTGCGCAGCGCCCGCGCCAGCTCCGGCAGCAGCACCACCCCCACCGCCGAGCCGATCACCGCCAGCGGCAGCTGATAGATGCGGTCGGCGTAATAGAGATAGGAGACGGCGGCGGGCTGGTGCGTTGCGATCATCGTGCCGATGAGCAGGTTCACCTGCATGACGCTGGAGCCCATGATTCCCGGCAGCATCAGCTTCAGGAGCCGCTTCACCCCCGGCGTCAGCCGCGGCCAGGGAAGGCTGAGCGCCATGCCGGCGCGATGGCAGGCGATGACCATCCACAGGAACTGGATGATGCCGGCGATCGCCATGGCCCAGGAGAGTGCCAGCCCCGTCAGCCCCGTCGCCGGCGCCACCACCACGAGCGCCAGGATCATGGTGACGTTCAGCATGATCGGTGCCGCGGCAGCGTGGGCGAAGCGGTTGAGGGAGTTCAGCACGCCGCCCTGCAGCGCCGTCAGCGACATGAATAGGAGATAGGGGAAGGTCACCTGGGTGAACTGCACGGCCATGCCGAACTCCGCCGGCCGTCCGGTGAACCCCGGCGCGATCACATACATGAGCCAGGGCATGGTGATTTGGGCGATGATGGTGAAGCCCAGCAGCACCGAGAGCAGCACCGCCATGGCCTGCTCGGCGAAGCGCTTGGCGGCGCCGGCGCCGCCTTCCGCCAGCTCGCGGTTGAACAGCGGCACGAAGGCGGCATTGAAGGCGCCCTCGGCGAAGAGGCTGCGGAAGAGATTTGGCAGGCGCTGGGCAACGAAGAAGGCATCCGCCATCTCTCCGGTGCCCAGCACGCGTGCGATCAGCACGTCGCGCACGAAGCCCAGCACCCGGCTGGCCATGGTGAAGCCGCCGACGGTGGCAATCGATCGAATCAGCGCCATGGGCGGAAGTGTCTATCGGATTGCGGCGGAATTAGGAAGCGATGGGCGGCGCGACGGCGGCCGCGACCGTCCCCAGCCGATAGACCTCGAAGATCCCCATGCCGCGCAGCGTCTGGTCGCCCAGCGCCTGGCGCGGGATCTCGGGCGGCAGATGGGTGACGGTCGCAGCGCTCGCCAGCAGGATGCAGTCGCTGACGCCGTCATCGAAGGCGTGGCCCAGCTGCTCCAGGCGCTGAGCGGCGTTCACCGTATCGCCGATGAGGGTGTAGTTGACCCGCCCCGGCGCGCCGACATTGCCGACGATGGCGGGCCCGCTATGGAGGCCGATGCGGATGCGCACGGGTTTGAGGCCCTTCTTCGCCCGGCGCTTGTTGTCGGCGGCCAAAGTCTGGCCGACGGCGAGCGCGGCGCGCACCGCATGGAGGGCGTGATCCGGATCGTCGCTCGGCGCGCCCCAGAAGGCCATGAGGGAATCGCCGATATATTTGTCGATCGTCCCCTGCTCGGCCTCCACATGCTGGCCGATCAACCCGAAATGGCGGTTGAGGAAGCTCGCCAGCCGTCCCGGCGCATGATGCGTCGCGATGCGCGAGAAGCCGACGATGTCGGTGAACATCACCGTCACCTCGCGCTCCTCGGGCTTCAGCCCCTGGCGGGCCGATTGATTGAGCAGGCGGCCCACCAGCGCTCTCGGCACATAGGTCTCGAACCAGCGCAGGGCCCCCAGCATGCTGTCCCAGGCCCGGCCCGCGGCGTCGAGCTCGCGCAAAGGGCTGGTGCCGGGCCGGTGCTTGCCGGAGAAGTCGAAATTCGAGACGGCGGCGGCGGCCTCGGCCAGGCGCTTGATGGGTACGGCCAGGCTGCGCCCCAGCAGCAAAGCGAGAATCACGGCGATGGCGAGGATGGCGAGGGCGGCGTAGCCCGCGAAGCGCAGGCCGTTCAGCTGGTCCGTCATCTGCGCCTTGGGAAAATAGATGCCGACGAACCATGGTTGCTGGCTGAAATTCGGCTCCAGATTCATCAGGATGATGTAGCTCTCGCCACCCGCCGTAACCTCGCGGCTCCAGCTGTCGGCCCCGAGCCTCTTCTGGAAGTCGATGCCCTGCTTCAGAACGGCATCGGAAAACTCCATCCGGTTGGGCAGGAAGTGGTCCACCGTCGGCGTGAAGACGCCATGGGCGAGGAGGGGATGGGCGACCACGCCGTCATCGGCGGTGAGGATGAACACGGTGCTGCGAGGATCGCCGGTTTCGATGAGCCGCGAGAGCTGGCCGACCGGCACGGTGGCGAGGACGAAGCCCTCGAACGTTCCGTTCCGGCGGACTGGGGCAATGACGCTGAGGAAGCTGATGCCCAAATCCTGCACATAGTAGACGGGGTTCCACTCCCATCCCGTCTGCTTGATGCGCTTGGCCGCTTCCATCAGCTCGTGGACATAGGCCTCCTTGTCGAGGCTGCTGGCGATGCTGTCGGTCGCGTCGCGCTCGATATAGCGGCGCATGCGGACCGAGGTGAAATTGGACCGCACGAAGGCGAGACCATCGATCTGCGGAGCCGAGCCCAGGGATCCCCGCATCAGCGGCCCGATCCGCGAATCGTCGTCGAGGGGGATGCCGCCGGAGCGGGAGAGCTGGCCGGCGAGGAAGGCGACATCGCCGGCAGCGGGAGCGAGATAGGTCTCGATGCGGGAGATTGCCGCATCGAGGCGCTGCTGGGCCGCTTCCGCTTGAAGCTCCTGCGTGGTTTGACGCGCGGCGATGATGGAGATCGCCAGGACTGTGGTCACCGCCACGGCCACGAGCCCGGCGAATCCCACCAGGAGTGTCGAGGTGATCGGCAGCTTGGCCCGGCCCAGCAGCTGCCAGGGCTTGGCCCGCGGCGGCGAATCGTCCTTCATCGCCCGCCGATCATCCGGCGGATGGGGAAAATTATCCAGCCCCGGCAAAGCGGCCGCTATAGTGGCGCCCGTCTATCATGCGGAGGTATTTTATGGACGGTGGCGCGCTTTACCCGGAGATCGAGCCTTTCGACAGCGGCGTGCTCGATCTCGACGGCCGGCACAAGATGTATTGGGAGCAGAGCGGCAATCCGAAGGGCGTGCCGGTGGTCTTCCTCCATGGCGGACCGGGAGCGGGGGCGGGGCCGGCCCATCGGCGCTTCTTCGATCCGGCCCATTACCGCATCGTCGTCTTCGACCAGCGCGGCGCCGGCCGCTCGGTCCCCCTGGGCGAGACCATCGACAACACCACGGGACATCTGGTGGCCGATATCGAGCGATTGCGCGAGCTGGTCGGCATCGATCGCTGGCATGTCTTCGGCGGCTCCTGGGGCTCGACCCTGGCGCTCGCCTATGCGCAGGCCCATCCGGCCCGGGTCATGTCGCTGGCGCTGCGCGGGATCTTTCTCTGCCGGCGCGAGGAGATCGACTGGTTCCTCTACGGCATGCGCTGGCTGGCGCCGGAGATCTGGCGCGACTTCGCGGACTACATTCCCGAGGCCGAGCGCGGCGACCTTCTGAAGGCCTATCACAAGCGGCTCAGCGATCCCGACCCGGCGGTGCACATGCCGGCGGCGCGCAAATGGAGCGTCTATGAGGGCACCTGCTGCACCCTGCTGCCGAGCCCGGAGCTGGTAGCGAATTTCGCCGGCGATGTGATGGCGCTCGGCATCGCGCGGCTGGAGAGCCACTACTTCATCAACGACATCTTCCTGCCGAAGAACGCGCTCCTCGACAATCTGCGCAAGATCCGCTCGATCCCGGCCTTCAGCGTCCAGGGCCGCTACGATCTCGTCTGTCCCATCGCCACCGCCGACGAGCTGCATCGGGCCTGGCCCGAGGCGACCTATGAGGTCGTCTCCGATGCCGGCCATTCGGTGATGGAGCCCGGCATCCGCAAGGCCCTGGTGCGCTGCATGGACCGATTCAGGGCGATCAAGTAGGCGCCGCGACGCCGCCCCTGTCCCTTCAGTTCGACAGGGTGCGCCCGGCGGCGGAGCCGGGCGCGGGGCGATCGGTGAGGATGGTGGCGATGGTGTCGCCCGGCCGCGCCATCCGGTCGGCGGCGCGGATGATCAAGAGCCCGTCGACGGGCGCGGGCACGCTGACCTCGCCCGCTCCTGGCTCGGCGAGGATCCGCGCCAGGCATTGGCCCTGCCTTACCCGCGTCCCCAGCGGCACCTCGAGGAACATCGCGCCCAGCGCCGGCGCCGTCACATTGATCACCTGGTCATGCCGCACCGCCGGCCCCTCCCAGTCCGGTCGGGGGCCGATCGCGGGATCGGAGAGGATGCCGCGATCGGCCAGAAGCTCGTAGAGCGCCCGCGCGTCGCGCCGGGCGAGGGCGGCATCCACATCGGCACGCCCGCGCAACTCCACCGTGGCCGAGAGGAAGCGCTTCGCCGGGGTGGAGGGCAGGCGGTCGATGGTCACCGCCTCCTCGAAGGCGGCCCCACCCTCCTCGGGCCCGGCCCAGAGCAGCACGGCGGCGACGCCGAGGCGGGCCGCGAGATCGATGGCCCCGGGCCAGAGTTCGGCATGGGTGTACATGTAGAGGGCGGCCTCCTTGTCGCAGTGGAGGTCGAGGATGACCGAGGCGCCCTCGGCCAGCTTCAGCAGCGCCTTCTTGAGGGCATTGTCCGCGCGCACCGGCGCCGATTGGTCGCGGCCCGCATTTGGCAGGGGAAAGGCGCGGTTGAAATTGGTCCCGCTGGCGAGATGGAAGCGGCCGAGATGCCGTCCGTCGATGACCTGGGTGAGCCCGATGGGATTGGCATAGGGAACGAGGGTGACGTTCTCCTTCAGCCGGCCCTCGGCCTCGGCCCGTTCCAGCAGGCCGGCGAGCTCGTGGATCACCGCCACCCCCGGCGGCTCGTCGGCATGGAGGGCCGCCTGCAGATAGGCGCCCGGACGGCCGCTGCGGCCGCGATAGAGAAGCACGGGCAGGCGCCAGCCCTCCATCGCCGAGAGACCCGCCACCTCTTCCCACCGCCGTTCGACCATGCCATTGCCTCCTCGTTGCGGCCCTTCCGTAGCGGGACTCGGGCGCCTATGTCTAGCGGGCCTGCTCGGCCAGCCGAGGATATGGAGGCATGAACATACCCGCGCCCGGGACGCCGCTACGGCGGCTCAGCGTTCTCGACCAATCGCCCATCGCCGAGGGCACCAGCGGTGGCGAGGCGCTGCGCAACACGCTCGATCTCGCCCGTCTCGCCGATCGCCTCGGCTTCCATCGCTATTGGCTGGCGGAGCATCACGCCACCCCCATGCTGGCCTGCGCCAGCCCGGAGGTGATGATCGGCCCGGTGGCTGCGGCGACGGCGCGCATCCGGGTCGGCAGCGGCGGCGTCATGCTGCCCCATTACAGCCCGCTCAAGGTGGCGGAGAGCTTCAGCATGCTGGCCGGGCTCCATCCCGGGCGCATCGATCTCGGCCTGGGCCGGGCCCCCGGCAGCGACCGGCGCACCGCCTTTGCCCTGCAGCGCGACCGCCGGCAGGAATCGCCGGATGACTTCCCCGAGCAGGTCGCCGAGCTCATGGCCTATTTCAAGGATCGGATCGCGCCAACCCATCCCTTCGCCAAGCTCGCCGGCACATTGCCGGGCCGGCCGGAAAGCCCTGAGTTCTGGCTGCTGGGCTCATCGCCCCAGAGCGGCATCTGGGCGGCGGCGCTGGGCCTGCCCTATATGTTCGCCGATTTCATCAGCCCCGAGGGGGCGGCGATCGCCACCCGCTACCGCTCCGAGTTCGCCCCAAGCGAAGATCTCGCGGCAGCTTCCGTTGGGGTGGCGGTCTCGGTCATCTGCGCCGAGACGGATGAGGAGGCCTGGCGCCTCTCGGCCAGCATCCGCATGGCGATCATCCTGCTCCAGTCCGGCCGTCTCATCGCCGTGCCGAGGCCGGAGGCGGCGCTCACCTTCATGAGGGACGAGCTCGGCTCTCCCGACGCCAAGGCCTGCAACCGGCGCCTCATCGCGGGCTCCCCCGCCACCGTTCGCGCCGGCATCGAGGCCGTGGCCCGGGACTACGGCGCCGAGGAGGTGATGATCGTGACCATCACCCACGATCATCAGGCGCGCCGGCGCTCCTATGAGCTTGTCGCCGAGGCCTTCGGCCTGACGCCGGAGGGGAGCCTCGCCGAGCCTGCCGCCGCCTCGCGGTGAGCGCGGCCTTCCGCTCGCTTCCGCCCCCTCGCGTCTGCCCGGCGCCGCGGCTATACTCCGCGCGCTGCCGTCATGGCCTGTCCCCGTAGCTCAGCAGGATAGAGCATCGGTTTCCTAACTCGCAAGCCGCAGTCCTGTGCTGTCCCATTCCGTTTTGCACAGTCGCAGAAATCAAGCACTTACACCCGTACTCTAGCCCCGCCTATCCCCAGCTCTCCCGCCCCGTGCTAAGCCGTCCGGTGGCAATTCCGGTGGCAGTGAGACGCAAACGGGGAGGAGCACAAGTCGGTCACGATTCACCGACGTGATCGCCGGTCATCGCGGCGAGCCGGTCGATCTCGATCCCCTGGCCCGCCAGTCTGCCTTGCGTCTCGAGCTCTCCGTCCGCCAACCCCGCGTCGTCTGCCGCAGCCGCCACCGGAACTCGCGGTGGTTCTGCCAGGGCGTGCCGAGTGCCGCCACCCCCGGCTACCGGGCCCTAAGTCGCCGCGGCAATTTAAGCGCGGCCGGGCCGCGTAGCATAAAGCCGGCTGACGGCTCACGGGACCTGCTGCAGCCGGTAGGGCGTTTCGCACCTCTGCATGTGTTCGTTGACGAGCCTGACGCCCGGCTTTGCTTTCGATAATCTGATTCCTCCGACCGGAGAACGTGCGGCATGAGTAGCACCTACGTTTTAGGCCACTCCGAGAATGAGGCTCGTCGGCTGACGGTCCAGGCGCGCTTGCTCGCGCCGATCACTCGACGCTTCTTTCTGGCGGCAGGTCTCGTTCCAGGCATGCGGGTGCTCGATGTGGGCAGCGGTATGGGCGACGTAGCGTTGCTGACGGCCGAGCTAGTCGGACCAAAAGGCGAAGTGGTGGGAACTGACCGCGTTCCCGAGATCGTCGCGGCTGCAGGCGCGCGCCTGGGTGCCACCGAGAGCAACATCCGCTTCGTCGTCGGTGACCCTTCCGAGATGATCTTTGAACAGCCGTTTGATGCGGTGGTCGGCCGGTATGTGCTGCCTTATCAGTCGGACCTCGCCGCGACGCTGAGTAGACTTAACGAAAGATTGCGGCCCGGTGGGGTTATGGTGTTTCACGAGCTTGACTGGGGCGGTGCACGATCCGTGCCGCCGGCGCCGATTTACGATCAATGCTGCCGGTGGGTAGCCGAGGGATTGCGGTGTGGCGGCGCCGAGCCATACACGGGCAGTAAGCTCTACACGGCGTTCCGGCGAGCTGGCTTGCCGCCGCCAGTCATGCGCCTAGAAGCGATTATCGGTGGACCGGGTGACCCG
>DATFRE010000424.1:0-4290 GCA_035263545.1 Dongiaceae bacterium | reverse complement strand
ATAGAGCCCCATATCTATGGCGTAGTTCTTCTGGCTGAGCCGCGTGTAGTGGCGCACGACCTGGGGCTCGGCGAGGCCCGGCAGTCCGATGGACGTCTTGCGCCTGAGCCCGCCCAGGCGGTCGAGATGAGGCGGCACCGCCGGCAGATCGACGCCGGTGCGCTCCGGCTCGCCCTGCTCGAAGATCAGCGGCTCCTCGATCATCAGGCCGCGATTGCCGGTGAAGGTGGGGGAGGGGGTGTCGTCAGCCATGATGGGCCTCCGGCTTCGATGCGATCTCGTTCATGGCAGCACCTTCTTCAGCCCGTCGACCAGGGCGTCCATGTCGTCCTTGGTGGTGCATTCGGTCGCGCTCAGCAGCAGCAGGTTGGCGAGCTCGGGGTTCTTGGGATGAAGTCGCGAGACCGGCACACCGCCGAGGATGCGATGCGCCGCCAGCTTCTCCACCACCTCGGCGGCGGGCATCGGGAGCTGCAGGGTGAATTCGTTGAAGAAGCTCTCATTCACCAGGTGGCAGCCGGAGATCCCGGCGAGGCGCTCCGCCAGATGCACGGCGGCGGCGTGATTGAGCTCGGCGAGCCGGCTGAATCCCGCCTCGCCCAGCAAGGTCAGATGAATCGTGAAGGCGAGGCAGCAGAGGCCGGAGTTGGTGCAGATGTTGCTCGTCGCCTTCTCGCGCCGGATATGCTGCTCGCGGGTGGAAAGGGTCAGCACCCAGCCGCGCTTGCCCTCGACATCGGCGGTCTCGCCCACCAGGCGGCCCGGCATCTGGCGCACATATTTCTCGCGCGCGGCGAAAAGCCCGAGATAGGGCCCGCCATAGGAGAGGGCATTGCCGATGGGCTGGCCCTCGGCGGTGACGATGTCCGCCCCCATGGCGCCGGGCGATTCGACGAGGCCAAGGGAGACGGGCTCGGTGACGGCGACGATCAGAAGCGCGCCGGCCTTGCGGCAGGCCTCGGCCAGCGCGCCATGGTCGCGCAGATGGCCGAAGAAATCCGGGTTCTGGACCACGACGCAGGATGTCTCGCCGTCGATCTGCTGGGTCAGATCCTCCATGCCGCGGGGGTTCGGCGCCGAGGCCCTGACCTCGAAGCCGTGGAAGCGGGCATGGGTCGCCGTCACATCGCGGTAATGGGGATGGAGATTTCCCGAGAGGATGGCGCGGCGCCGGCGGGTGACGCGGTTCGCCATCATGACCGCCTCCGCGGTCGCGGTGGCGCCGTCATACATGGAGGCATTGGCCACCTCCATGCCGGTGATCAGGCAGACCTGGGTCTGGAACTCGAAGAGGTATTGCAGCGTGCCCTGGGTGATCTCCGGCTGGTAGGGCGTGTAGGAAGTCAGGAACTCGCCGCGCTGGATCAAATGGTCGACAGCCGCCGGGATGTGATGGCGATAGGCCCCGGCGCCGAGGAAGCTCGGCACCGAGGAGGTGCCGAGGTTCTTCGCCGCCAGGCCCGCTATCTCGCGCTCCACCTCGAGCTCGCCCAGATGAGAGGGAAGATCGACCGGTTCGGTGAGCCGCGCGAATTCCGGCACGTCGCGATAGAGGCTCTCGACCGAGGGCACACCGATCCGGGCCAGCATCGTGCGCCGGTCGGTGTCGGTCAGTGGCAGATAGCGCATCAGTGCTGGCCCTCGACGAAGGCCTTGTAGGCGGCTTCGTCCATCAGCTTGTCGAGCTGGCTCTTGTCGGCGATGCGCAGCTTGAAGAACCAGCCCGCGCCCAGGGGGTCGCTGTTGACCGTGGCGGGCTGCTCGGGCAGCGCCTTGTTCACCTCCACCACCTCGCCGGAGACCGGGGCGAAGATCTCGCTTGCCGCCTTCACCGATTCGACGACGGCGATCTCCTTGCGCTGCTCGGCCTTGCGGCCGACTTCCGGCAGCTCGACGAAGACCACATCCCCCAGCTGCTCCTGGGCATAGGGGGTGATGCCGACGGTGGCGACATCGCCATCGAGGCGGATCCACTCATGGTCTTCGGTGTATTTGAGCACGCTCATGGGTTTCCTCTTGGTTCGTGTTGATTATTGGCGGGCGAGACTCGGCGCATTTCGTAACTCAGCGCTTGTAGTTGGTTTTGACGAAGGGCAGCGCCACGACCTTGGCAGGCAGCGGCTTGCCGCGAACGATCAGGTTGAGGGCATGGCCGGGGGCGGCCACAGCGGTCTCGGCATAGCCCATAGCCAGCGGACCGTTGAGGCTCGGGCCGAAGCCGCCGCTGGTGATCTCGCCGACCTTCCCGCCGGCGGGGTTCTGGATTTCCGTATGCTCGCGGGCCGGCTGGCGGCCCTCGGGCAGGATGCCGATGCGCCGGCGCTGGGTGCCCTCCCGCAGCTGGCGCTGGATGACTGCTGCCCCCGGAAAGCCACCCTCGCGCCGGCGGCGCTCGCCGATACTCCAGGCGAGCCCGGCCTCGATGGGGGTCGTGGTCTCGTCGATGTCATGGCCGTAAAGGCAGAGCCCGGCCTCGAGCCGCAGCGAATCCCGCGCGCCCAGGCCGACGGGCTTCACCTCGGGCATCCCCAGCAGGCGCCGCGCCAAGCCGTCTGCGGCCTCGCCTGGCACCGAGATTTCGAATCCGTCCTCTCCGGTATAGCCGGAGCGGGTGACGAAGCAACGCGCGCCCTCGATGCTCCAGAAGGCGCTCTGCATGAAGCGCAGGGCCCGGCAAGCCGGGACCAGACGCGCGAGTGCCGCCTCCGCCGCCGGGCCCTGGAGGGCGAGCAGCGCGCGCGCGGCCAGGTTCTCGATCACGACTTCGGCGCCGATATGGGCCCTGAGATGCGCCTCGTCCGCCTCCTTGCAGGCGGCGTTGACCACCAGGATCAGGTGATCTCCGGTATTGGTCACCATGAGATCGTCGAGGATTCCCCCGGCCCCATTGGTGAAGAGGGCATAGCGCATGCGTCCCGGGGCAAGCCCGGCAATATCGGAGGTGACGACACGCTCCAGGGCCACCGCCGGTGTCGGCCCTCCGGACTTCGCCGTGAGGCGGAGCTGGCCCATATGTGAGACGTCGAACAGCCCGGCCTGGCTGCGGGTCTGCAGATGCTCGGCCAGGATGCCGCTCGGATATTGCACCGGCATGTCATAGCCGGCGAATGGCACCATCTTGGCGCCGAGCTCGAGATGCAGCTTATGGAGGGGGGTTCGGCTCAGCGCCGATTCGGCCATGGTTTCCTCCGACAGGGTACTCGTGACACCACGGGCCCGGCCCTTCGGCCTGGTTCCGGGTGCCCCCTCTGTCGTCGGACCTGAAAGATTTGCAGCAACCGGATACCAGAGACCCGGCGGCAGCTTTCCCCTTCGGTGAGGCGTTTGCCCGCCTGCTTTCCAGAGCGCCCTCGTCCCTTGCGGTCCTCTTTGCCTGAGAGTTTCCGGGGCGGTTGCTCCTTCGGCGCCGGCCCGAAGGCCGGTCTCTCCCGCGCGGGTCGAACCGGGCGCGGGAGAGCTTCCGTCCGCTTGACCATCCGGTCAAGGCTGAAATAGCAGGATAAGGCGGAGAGGGCAGATTGCCGTTCGGTTACTGCGGATGCGCGCGGTTGTAGGCGAGCTCGTCATGGGTCAGAGCGAGGCCCACATAGACCCGGTAATCATCGCCGCGCTGGCCCCCTGTCAAAGGGATCTTCTCCTCCAACTCCTCGCGGATGCCGTTGCGCGTCTTGTTCCCGGGAAAGTCGATGAAGGTGTCGAACTGCTCCCGCGCGAGCACGTTGCTCTTCGCGTCCGTGATGGCGACGAAATACGCGAAGCTCGCCTTGTGATCTTTCTCGGCGGGGCCGCGGCTGGCGACGAAATCGACGGTCATCTTCACCGTCACGCCCTGGTCGGAGGATTCGCACTTGCCGTTGATATCGCCGATGAAGGCGTCGAACACCACATCGGTGATGTCGTGGCCGGGCGGGCGGAAGCGTGTCAGCAGCGCCGCCTCGCCGACCTTGGTGACTTGCGGGCAGCTTACCGGCTTGCCCGAGCCGAACACGTTATTGAAGAACCCACCGCTGCTGGGCTGCTGCGCGGCGGCGCTGGTCGGCGGCGGTGGCGGCGGGGTGCTCGTGGGCGGCTTGTCTTCCCCGCCGCAGGCCGCGAGCGCGAGGCCTGCGAGCAGCAGAGCCGCGGGAAGGCTTGCCAGGTGCGATATCGTCACAGGGTGTTGTGCGTCCCGTCGCACATGGGCGAGCTTTGGGTTTGCTTGCAGCCGCAGAGCCAGACGGTCGTCGATTCCTCGGCCTTGAACTGCCGGGGCACGAAACTGCTTCCCTTATGGGAGCCGTCGCAGAAGGG
>DATFRE010000423.1:0-2361 GCA_035263545.1 Dongiaceae bacterium | reverse complement strand
GAGGCGCCGGGGCAGAGTGGCGGCGAATGCCGCGGGAGTGAGAGCAGCGCCGGCCACGACGAGGCCGAGGCCGAGAAAGTAACGACGGCTGCAGGGAGCCATGCTGGCGCGGTTGGACTCCATCTTTTGCGTCCCCACATGGGTTGTCGAACGGTGGATGCGTTCCCCTTTCGGCGGTGCCGATTCGCATCACTACTGGCACCTTGAAACACCGGCCGCGCTCGTGTCAACCAATCAAAGGCTGCGCCAGGAGAAGCTTTTTCCCTTTGCCGATGGGCGTGCTAAGTCTTGGCAGACCCCTTCACCAGACAGTTGCGCATTCCCGTGCCTCTATTCCTCGGCCTCGACACCGGCGGCACCTATACCGACGCGGTGCTCTTCGACCCCGACCAGGGCGTGCTCGCCGCGGCCAAATCGCTTACCACCAAGCATGACCTCTCGATCGGCCTCGCCGGCGCGATGGCAGACGTGCTGGCGCAGGCGAAAGACGAGATCGCCATGGTCGGACTTTCCACCACCCTTGCCACCAACGCCATCGTCGAGGGCCATGCGAGCCCCATCTGCCTGCTGCTCGCGGGCTACGAGCCCGCAGCACTCGACCGTGCCGGCCTGCGCCAAGCGCTGGGCGGCGACCCGGTGGCCCTCATCGCCGGTGGTCATGGGCCTACCGGCGACGAGCAGCATGCCCTCGATCTCGCCGCGGCGGCAGCCGCCATCAAGCTCCACGCGCCGAAAGTCGCGGCCTTCGCCGTCTCGGCCATGTTCTCGGTCCGCAACCCTGCCCATGAGATCGCGCTCCGCAAGCTGGTGCGCGAGCTGACCGATCTTCCGGTGAGCTGCGGTCATGAGCTGACCTCCAAGCTCGATGCGCCGCGCCGTGCGCTCACCTGCGCCCTCAACGCCCGGCTCATCCCGCAGCTCCAGCAACTCATCCGCGCCGTCGCGGGCCTGCTGACGGCGCGCGGCATTAAGGCGCCGCTCATGGTGGTGAAGGGCGACGGCTCGCTCATCGAGGCGTCGGTTGCCATGGAATGCCCGGTGGAGACGATCCTTTCGGGTCCGGCGGCGAGCGTCGTCGGCGCGCGATATCTCTCGGGCGAGGAGGATGTCTTCGTCTCCGATATGGGGGGCACCACCACCGACATCGCGCTTCTCTCCGGCGGGCGCCCGGTGCTCAACCGCGACGGCGCGACGGTTGGCGGCTTCCGCACCATGGTGGAGGCGGTGGGGGTCCATACCTTCGGCCTCGTCGGCGACAGCGAGGTGCGCCTCGGCGAGGAGGGGCTCGTCGTCGGCCCGCGCCGCGTCATGCCCTTGAGCCTCCTGTGCCAGCAGCATCCCGCGACGCTTGCGATCCTCAGCCAGCACCAGGAGAGCGACGAGCCGGTGGCGCATCGCGGGCAGTTCGCGCTCCGCCAGCGTCCCCTGGACGCTGGCGAGACGAGCCTCAATCCGACCCAGGCCCTGCTCTGGTCGAAGCTGGGGGAGGGGCCGCAGGCACTGGCCCAGCTCATCACCGGCGCGGGCGCGCTCAGGGCACTGGGCAGGCTGGTCGATCGCGGTCTCGTGCTCATGTCCGGATTCACCCCGAGCGATGCGGCCCATATCCTGGGCTTCCAGCAGGGCTGGTCGGTGGAGGCCGCGCATCTCGGGGCGAAGATCTTCCTGCGGCGCGACCGCCAGGGCGACTGGCATAAGCCGGCCGATACCGAGGGCTTTGCCCGCCAGGTGCGCGAGCAAGTGATCCGCCAGACCGGCGAGGTGATTTTCGCTGCCGCCATCTCCGAGGAGGAGGGGCTGGAGCGGCGCGACTGGGGCAAGCTCGGCCGGCGGATGATCGACCGCTCGCTTGCCGGCGAAGCCGCTGCGCCCTCGCTGATCCGCACACAGCTCACGCTTCAGCGGCCGCTGGTTGCCATCGGCGCTCCTGTGGCGAGCTATTATCCGGAGGTCGCCGAGCGGCTGAATACGCGGCTGGTCATTCCACCCAATGCCGGCGTCACCAATGCGGTGGGGGCGGTGGCGAGCGGCGTGGTGCAGACCGTGGAGGCCCTCATCACCCAGCCGAGCGAAGGCCGCTTCCGCCTGCATCTGCCGTCGGCAGTGGAGGACTTCGCCGACCTCGCCGCCGCCGCAGCCCGGGCTAGCGCTGCCGTCGAGGCGCAGGCCACGGCCCAGGCGGAGCGCGCCGGGGCCAGCGAGGTCCAGCTCTCCGTCAGCCGCAAGGACAAGGCGGTGCGCGAGCGTGGCGGCTTCGAGATCTTCATCGAGAGCCGGATCACCGCGACCGCCTTCGGAAGGCCGCGCGCGGCGATCTGACTGCGAAAGAGGGCCGGCCCATTTCCCTCTCCCGTGCTTTGA
>DATFRE010000422.1:0-7817 GCA_035263545.1 Dongiaceae bacterium | reverse complement strand
TCCACGGCTTCTTCCGCGGCTTCAACTGGGGCTTCGACAAGCTCTCGCACGGCTATGGCGCGCTCACCCGCGGGCTCATCCGCGTCGCCGCACTCGTGCTCCTCGTCTATGCGGGGCTGGTCGCGCTGACGGCCTGGCAGTTCGGGCGCGCACCCACCGGCTTCATCCCGCCCCAGGACCAGGGCTATCTCATCGTCGTCATCCAGCTTCCGCCCGGCGCCTCCCTGGCGCGGACGGACGCCGTCGTGCGCCGGGCCGCCGACATCATCCTCAAGACCAAGGGCATCTCCCATGCGGTGCCCTTCGCCGGCTTGGATGGCGCCACCCTGACCAACGCCCCCAACGCCGCCGCCATCTTAGCGGTCGAGACTCCGTTCCGAGAGCGCGCCGCCGAGGGCCTGTCGGGGCCCAAGATCCTGGCCAATCTGCAGGCCGCCCTGAGCTCGATCCAGGATGCCTTCATCATCACCATTTCGCCGCCACCCGTGCGCGGCATCGGCACGGCCGGCGGCTTCAAGCTGATGGTGGAGGACAAGCGCGGTCGCGGCCTGCCGGAGCTCAACGCCGCCATCCGCGACCTGATCGGCGCGGCCAATCAGCAGCCCGAGCTCGCCGGCGTCTTCTCCGTCTTCAACACCGGCACGCCCATCGTCTATGCCAATATTGACCGCGTACGGGCCGAGAAGCTGGGGGTGACGCCGGACCGGGTCTTCGAGGCGCTGGAGGTCTATCTCGGCTCCTCCTATGTGAACCAGTTCAATTATCTCGGCCGCACCTATCAGGTGCTGGTCCAGGCCGAAGGCCCCTATCGCCGGGGCATCCCCGAGGTCTCCGACTACAAGGCCCGCAACGACAGGGGCCAGATGGTGCCCCTGGGCTCCATCGCCACCTTCGAGAACCGCACCGGCCCCTACCGCCTGCCGCGCTACAACCTCTACCCCGCCGGCGAGGTCCAGGGATCGGCCGCCCCCGGCTATTCCACCGGCCAGGCCCTGGCGGCCATGGAGCGCCTGGCGGCCGACCGCCTGCCGGACGGTCTCGGCTTCGAATGGACCGAGCTCGCCTATCAGGAGAAGCTCGCGGGCAATACAGGGCTCTTCGTCTTCGCTGCCTCGGTGGTCTTCGTCTTCCTCGTGCTGGCGGCGCAGTATGAGAGCTGGTCCCTGCCGCTCTCGGTCATTCTCATCGTCCCCATGTGCCTGCTGGCCGCCGTCTCGGGCCTGCTCTACCGCGGCATGGATGTCGATATCCTGGCCCAGGTCGGCTTCATCGTGCTGGTCGGGCTCGCGGCCAAGAACGCCATCCTGATCGTGGAGTTCGCCCGCCAGGGCGAAGCCGAGGGCCGCCCACGCGCCGAAGCGGCGATCGAGGCGGCGCGGGTGCGCCTCCGGCCCATCCTGATGACCTCCTTCGCCTTCATATTCGGCGTGCTGCCGCTGGCGATTGCCGTGGGCGCCGGCGCCGAGATGCGCCAGGCCCTGGGTACGGCGGTGTTCTTCGGCATGCTGGGAGTGACCGGCTTCGGCCTGCTCTTCACGCCCACATTCTTCGTGGTGATCCGCAATCTGTTCGGCGAGAAGCCGGCAAAGTAGTTGACCGCCCCGATATCCTTCGCCCCGTCACCTCTAGCCTGCCGGCCCGTTTCATACTGTATGATGGCCGGCCATGAGCACGGCATCTCTCTCCACCCATGACGCTATGTTCCTCCCGGATGGCGGAAGCGAGTCGGCTTGACTGAAATCCGCACCCGTCCGCGGCTCTCCCTCATCGTCATCACCAAGGACAATGCCCGCACCCTCGGACGCTGCCTGAAATCCGCAGATTTCGTCGACGAGAAGATCCTCTTCGACAATCTCAGCCGCGACGAGACGGTTGCCATCGCCGAGGCAGCGGGCTGCCGCGTCACCGTCACCGAGGATTTCCCCGGCTTCTCCGCCCAAAAGCAGCGCGCCCTGGAGCGCGCCACGGGCGAGTGGGTGCTGGCACTCGACGCCGATGAATGGATCGAGGCACCGCTCAAGGCGGAGATCCTGGCGGCGTTGGCGAATCCGGGCGAGGCTGCAGGATTCGACATGCCGCGCCTTTCCTCCTTCTGCGGGCGGTTCCTGCGCCACGGCGATTGGGGACGCGATCGCGTCCTTCGCTTGGTGCGGCGCGAGCGGGCTCGATATGGCAACGCCTATATTCATGACCGCATCCAAGTCGACGGGGTGATCAGGCCGCTGAACAGCCCCGTGCTGCATGAGGCGATCTTCGATCTCGAGCACGCGCTCTGGCGCATGAACTACTATTCGACCCAGACGGCGCGCGAGCGCCACGATGCCGGCCGCAGCGCCTCGATCCTCTCCGCCATCGGCCATGGCCTCTGGATGTTCTTGAGGAATTACGTCGTCTATGGCGGCTTTCGCGACGGTCGCGAGGGCTTCTTCCAGGCGCTGACGGCTGCCGAGGGTTCCTTCTACCGCTACGCCAAGCTCACTCAGCTGAACCGGCAAAAAGAGCAGGGCCGGACGAAGTAGCGCCGGCCAGGACCCGATCGATCCGCTCGATCATCATCGCCGCGCTCAAGCGAGTCATGCAGCGATGATCGTAGGGGCAGCGCCGGATGTGGCGGATATAGCAGGGCGAACACGGCACCTCGACGCGCACCACGGCCTCCGGCCGGCCATAGGGGCCCGTGCGTATCGGGCTCGTCGGCCCGAAGGCGCTGACCAGCGGAAGGCCGAGCGAGACGGCCATGTGCATCGGACCCGAATCGTTGGTCACGCAGATCGCGGCGCGGCGCATGATGGCGGCGGTGACGGAGAGACGGGTCTGATCGCAGATGTCGACCGCCGCCGGGAAGGCTGCCGCCACCGCGGCATTCTGCGGCCGGTCGCGGCCCGCCCCCGCAAGCAGGATGGCGTACCCGCGCTCGTGGAGATGGCGGGAGACCTCGACAAAGCCTTGAGCGCCCCAATGCTTGGTCTCCCATTGGGTGCCGGGGAAGATCATCGCGAAAGGACGCCCGGCGAGCCCGAGGCGCGCCAGCAGCCCTTCCGCCTCGGCTTCGGCCATCGGCGGAATGTGGATGGTGAAATCGGGCGGCCCGGCGGCGAAGCCCAGCAGATCACCCAGCCACAGATTCCGCTCGGCCGCATGCCAATCCATGGTGGGAACCGGAATGTGATGGGTGTAGGAGAATCGCGCCCCCTCCCGGGTGCGGGCAAAGCCGATGCGCACGGGCGCGCCGCTCGCGAGCACGAAGATCGCCGTGCGCAGCTGGCCGTGCATGTCCAGGACGAGGTCATAGCCGCGTCGGCGCACCTCCCTGAGGACGCCGGTCATCGCCATGGTTCCGGCCCAGCTGCGCCCGAACTCCCGGCGGGGATAGAGCAGGATGTCGGAGACTCCCGGATGCCAGCGCACCAGATCCGCGCAGGCTGGCGTGATCAGCCAATCGATCCGGCTTGCGGGATAGCGCTGCCTCAGCTTCGTCAGCACCGGCAGGGTATGGATGACGTCCCCCACCGCCGAAAGCTTGATGAGCAGGATGCGCCCAAACTCTCGAGCACGCAGGTCGCTCCAGCGAGCGTCCCGAGGAACAGAAACTGTGGACTGCATTAGAGCGAGGGTGCGGGCAGAAGATTCTTGACCAGTGCCGAGAGGCGGTGGCGCATCAGCTCGCGCCGGACCACGGCCTTGTTCGTGATCCAGTTGAACTGCACCGCGCGACGCTCGCCGATGAAGGGCGTATGGCCGTGATAGGAGTTTGGCCCGCGGCGGAAAGCGACGAGCGTTCCATTGTCCGGCGGCACTTCGACGATGCTATCGTCCAGGTCCTGTGCCGAGCGCAGCAGGCGAAACCTTCCGCCCGGATCGGTCCATGGCGGATTGAGATAGATGAGGACCGTGATGATCTTGGTCTCGCTGTCGGTGTGGATATTCCCGTCGCGCGTCGTGCAGCGTCCGCGCACGGTCGTCATGGTGGGGCGCCCGCTGAGATCGAGCCCGAACTTCTCTTCGAAGGCCCGGCGAACCTCGGGGCCGTTCAGCTCTTCGACGAGCTCGCCGAAGGCTTTCCCATAGCGAAGCACCTCAACGGGAAAGCTTCCGCCGCGGCGGACCTGCGGAAATGCCTGGTCGATCGCCGGGCGCGCCTCGGCCCGCACGAAGTCGCGCACCACCAGAAAGTCGAAAGGCACCCGCGTCAGGTGACAGGCACGGAACGCCTCGAGATCGAGGAGGGTAGACAGGGTGTCCTTCTCTGAAATCGCTTGGGTTCGCGGTCAGTATAGCGAAGAAGCGAGCGCTGCCGCAACTTTCTTACCCTAGGACCGCGGGCGCCCCGAAGTGGAGCTCAGGGGGCGAAGCTTGCGGGAAGCGCGCTCGTTTCTTCCACGGCAGCGTCGATGAGTTCGGCCAAATCCCCACCCGCGCCGGCCTTCGGCTCCCGAGCGAGGGGCGAAGGCAGAGTGGGGACCAGGGCGAAGACCTGCTCGGTGCGGTCGAGGCCGCGAATCGGATGATGGCCCAGGGAGGCGTGGGCCTGGCCGGCTGCCAGGGCAAAGGCCTCGGACATCAGCAGCGGCACATCGAGCTCGCGGGTCAGGCGCTCGAGCCGCGAGGCGAAATTGACCGCCGGCCCGATGACGGTGAAGTCGAGGCGCCGGCGACCGCCGACATTGCCATAGGCGACATCGCCCAGATGCAGGCCGAATCCGCCGGCGAGCTTCAGCTTGCCCTCGGCACTCCGGCGGGCGTTGAGCGCCGCCAGGCTCTCGAGCGCCGCCGAGGCCGCGCGATAGGCTCTTTGGCAGGCCTCGTCGACCGCGCCGTCGACCGGGAAGATGGCGAGCAATCCATCGCCCATGAATTTCAGGATCTCGCCGCCCTCCGCCTCGGTTGCATCGGCAAGGCACTCGAACCAGTCGTCGAGGACCGTGATGACGTTTTCCTGGGTCTCACCTTCGCTCAGCGTGGTGAAGCCCCTGATATCGGCCATGAAGATGGCGGCACCGATGGTCTCGATCTTGCCGCGCTCGATATGACCGGCGTAGATCCGTTTGCCGCTGCGCCGGCCGACATAGGTCTCCAGCAGGTCGATGGCGATCCGGCGGAGCACGGAACGCTCGGCATAGGGGCTGATGAGGGCCGCCGCCATCTCCAGCTCCGCGAGCTCGGACGTGCCGAAGCCGCCGGGTGAGCGTGTGGTGAAGGACATGAAGGCGGTGCGCCGCTTGTCCAGGAAGGGCAGCGGAAAGATCACATAGTCCGTCGCACCATCCCTGCGCAGCTCCTCCAGCATCGGCAGATCGGGTGACGGCCGGTCGAGCCGACGGCGAAACGGCCGGTCGGTTTCGTCGACAATCTTGACCGGGCTCTTGCGATAGTCGTGGCCAAGGGAATTCGTCCTGTCGTTCCGGCGAACGGTTACCACGCCGTCGATCCAGGTGATCATTTTGCCGCTGGTCTCGGGATGCAGGATTTCGAAGCCGACGGTAACCCGCCAGAGCGGCAGGCCCCGGCCTGTCAGTTCGCGGCAGAAGGACTGGAGGAGAGTGTCCAAATGGCCATGGGCCGGCGCCTGGCGCGCCAGCCAATGGCCGAGGCACGCGGTGCGGGCATGGGGAATATCCGGCGCCATGATGAGCATGATGTAGGCGCCATGCCGGGAATGTTCAACGCGCTTCGCCGCTGCAGGCGGCGCCGAGAGAGAACGGATGGCGGCGTAGGTCCCGACCTAGAGCTTGGGCTGGGGTGGCGGCATGTAGCTCGAGCTGTCACCCTTGGGCCGGGCGGACCCGATCGGCTCGCCCAGCACCATGAAATAGACCGTCTCGGCGATGTTGGTCGCGTGATCGCCGATGCGCTCGATATTCTTGGCAATGAACATCAGATGGGTGCAGGAGCCGATATTGCGCGGGTCTTCCATCATATGGGTCAGGAGCTCGCGGAACAGGCTGCTATAGGTCTCGTCCAGCTCCTCATCCGCCTGCCAGGCGCGCAGCGCCTTCTCGGGATTGCGCTCGGCATAGGCGGCCAGCGTGTCGCGCATGTTCTGCTGGGCGAGCCAACCCATGCGCGGCAGAGCGGCGGGCAGCTTGAAGGGAGGAGTCTGGGACAGCGCCACGACGCGCTTGCCGATATTGGCGGCGTAGTCGCCGATGCGCTCGAGATCGCTCGCGATCTTGAGAGCGGCGACGATCTCGCGCAGATCGCTCGCCATGGGCTGGCGGAGCGCCAGCAGACGCACGACCTGGGCCGTGGCCTGCTGCTCCAGCTCGTCGACATGGACATCGTCCTGGACGATCTGATGGCCGAGTTCGGCCTTGCGGCGGACGAGAGCCTGGACCGCGTTCTGCAGCTCGAGTTCGGCGAGGCTGCCCATCTCAGCGATCCCGTGCTGCAGCCTGTTCAACTCCTCGTCGTAGGACTTGACGGTGTGCTCCAAGGTCATGGGACGCCTCCTCGCCGGCCTCAGCCGAAGCGGCCGGTGATGTATTGCTGCGTCTGCTCCCGGGCCGGGTTGGTGAAGATCTGCTCCGTCTCGCCGAACTCGATCAGCTCGCCCAGATACATGAAGGCCGTGAAATCGGCGGTCCGCGCGGCCTGCTGCATGTTGTGGGTGACGATGACGATGCAGTAGTCGGTCTTCAGCTCGTCGATCAGCTCCTCGACCTTGGAGGTGGAGATGGGGTCGAGCGCCGAGCAGGGCTCGTCCAGCAGCAGAACCGAGGGCCTGACCGCGACGCCGCGGGCGATGCACAGACGCTGCTGCTGGCCGCCGGAGAGGCTGAGGCCGCTCTGCTTCAGCTTGTCCTTGACCTCGGTCCAGAGCGCGGCGCGGCGCAGCGCCGCCTCGACGCGGGCATCCATCTCGGCACTGCTCAACTTCTCGTAGAGGCGGATGCCGAAGGCGATATTGTCGTAGATCGACATGGGAAAGGGCGTCGGCTTCTGAAAGACCATGCCGATGCGCGCCCGGAGCAGATTCAGATCCTGCTTGGGCGAGAGGATGTTCTGGCCGTCGAGCATGACCTCGCCCGTCGCCCGCTGCTTGGGATAGAGGTCATAGATCCGGTTCAGCACCCGGAGCAGGGTCGACTTGCCGCAGCCGGAGGGGCCGATGAAGGCGGTGACCTTCTTGTCGTGCAGCGCGAGGTTGATGTCCTTCAGCGCCTTATGCTGGTCGTAGAAGAAGTTCAGGCTGCGGATGCTGACCTTCTCCACCAGGTTCTCCGGATGAGCGGAGGGTTTGCGGGCGCCTGCGGTGCTGATGCTGACGGTCGGGGTCGATTCCGGCATCGCGTTGCTCATGGTCATCCTTTCGACACAGCGGCGAGGGCGCGGGCGACAATGTTGATGATCAGAATGGTGACGGTGATGAGCAGCGCCCCGGCCCAGGCCAGCGCCTGCCAATCGTCATAGGGGCTGAGGGCGAACTGGAAGATCGTGACCGGCAGGCTCGCCATCGGCGCATTGAAGTCGGTGCTCCAGAATTGGTTGTTGAGCGCGGTGAAGAGCAGCGGCGCGGTCTCGCCGCTGACCCGCGCCACGGCCAGGAGAATGCCGGTGATGATGCCGTTGCGCGCGGCGCGATAGGCGACCATCAGGATGATCTTCCACATCGGCGTGCCGAGGGCCGCGGCCGCTTCGCGCAAGCCGTTGGGCACGAGATTCAGCATGTCCTCCGTCGTGCGCACGATGACGGGGATCGCGATCACCGCCAGCACGACGATGCCGGCCCAGGCCGAGAAATGGCCCATGGGGACCACTAGCACCTCATAGATGAAGAGGCCGACCACGATCGAGGGCGCGCTGAGAAGGATGTCGTT
>DATFRE010000421.1:0-11221 GCA_035263545.1 Dongiaceae bacterium | reverse complement strand
GATCGAGAAGGTCGAGAAGGGCCTTCGCTATGCCTATCGCGACCGCCGGGCGCGCAAGCGCAATTTCCGCGGCTTGTGGATCCAGCGCATCAATGCCGGCGTGCGCGAGCACGGCCTGACTTATTCCCAGTTCATCAACGGCATCAAGCGGGCGGGCATCGAGCTCGACCGCAAGGTGATCGCCGATCTCGCCTTCCGCGACCCGGCCGCCTTCGATGCCCTGGTGAAGCAGGCCCAGGCGGCGCTGGCGAAGTAGCTCGTACCCGCCAGGGGCGCTCCAGCGGGGTGCTCCTGGCGGGTATTGCCGCCCCTTCCGGGATTGCCCTATAGTCGCCGCCATGAGCATGCGGCGATTTAGCAGCGAAGCTTCACTATCCGTACGGCCCCTCAGGTGGCTGTGCCCGGAGGCGATCAGCCGCTAGCGGCACGGATTGACGAGACGGATCAAGGGGCCGCATCAGCCGGCCCTTTTTCTTTTGGGATTCAGGACATCATGCAGCAGCTGGACGAGGTCAGGGACAAATGGCTGGGGGCCGCCGAGAGGGCGGCCTCGCTGGAGGATCTCGAGCGCGTCCGGGTCGAGGCCCTGGGCAAGAAGGGCGAGATCACCCAGTTCATGAAGACCCTGGGGGGCTTGAGCCCCGAGGAGCGGCGCGATGCCGGCCAGCGGCTGAACGCGCTCAAGGAGGCCGTGACCGCCGCATTGGAGGCGCGCAAAGGCGATCTCGCCGCCGCGGCGCTCGATGCGCGGCTGGCGGAGGAGCACCTCGATGTCACGCTCCCGCCCCACCCCGAGGCCGAGGGCCGCATCCATCCAGTCAGCCAGACCATCGACGAGATCGTCGCCATCTTCGGCGAGATGGGATTCTCCGTCGCCGAAGGGCCGGATATCGAGGACGACTATCACAACTTCACCGCCCTCAACATTCCGCCGGCCCACCCCGCGCGCCAGATGCACGACACCTTCTATCTGTCGCAGCAGGTGGATGGCGCACCGCTGGTGCTGCGCACCCACACCTCGCCGGTGCAGGTGCGCCATATGCAGAAGCATCAGCCGCCGATCCGCATCATCGCGCCCGGCCGCACCTATCGCTTCGACAGCGACATGACCCATTCGCCCATGTTCCATCAGGTCGAGGGGCTGGTGGTCGACGAGACCACCCATATGGGCCATCTCAAGGGCTGCCTGATCGATTTCTGCCGCGCCTATTTCGGCATCGCCGAGCTGCCGGTGCGCTTCCGCCCCAGCTTCTTCCCCTTCACCGAGCCCTCGGCGGAGGTCGATATCGGCTGCTCGCGCGCGGGCGGGGAGCTGCGCATCGGCGCCGGCAATGACTGGCTCGAGATCCTCGGCTGCGGCATGGTCCATCCCAAGGTGCTGGAGATGGGCGGCATCGATCCCGCGCGCTATCAGGGCTTCGCCTTCGGCATGGGGATCGAGCGCATTGCCATGCTGAAATACGGCATCCCCGATCTCAGGACCTTCTACGACGCCGACCTCCGGTGGCTGCGCCATTACGGTTTCCTGCCACTCGACATTCCCAACATGGTCGGGGGGATCGCGCGATGAAGATGACCCTTGCCTGGCTGAAGGAGCATCTGGCGACCGAGGCCGCCATCGCCGACATCGCGCGCGAGCTGACGGCGCTCGGCCTCGAGGTCGAGAGCATCGAGGATCCGGCGAAGGATCTTGCCCCCTTCACCGTCGGCTATGTCGTCGAGGCGAAGCAGCATCCCAATGCCGACCGGCTCAGGGTCTGCATCGTGGAGACCGGCAAGGGCCAGGTGCAGGTGATCTGCGGCGCCCCCAATGCGCGCACCGGCATGAAGGGCGTCTTCGCGCCGGTGGGAAGCCGCATCCCCGGCACCGGGCTCGATCTCAAGGCGGGCCTCATCCGCGGCGTCGAATCCAACGGCATGCTCTGCTCCAAGCGCGAGATGGGGCTGGGCGAGGAACATGACGGCATCATCGAGCTGCCCGATGACGCGATTGTCGGCACGCCTTTCGCCCAGATCCTCGGGCTCGACGATCCGATGATCGACGTCAAGGTCACGCCGGACCGGGCCGATTGCCTGGGCGTGGCGGGCATTGCCCGCGACCTCGCCGCCGCCGGCCTCGGAAGGCTGACGCCGCGCGACCTTTCGCCGGTGCCAGGCAGCTTCGAGAGCCCGATGCTGTGGCGCCGCGATCTGCCGGCAGGGCTGGAGAAGGCCTGCCCACTGGTGGTCGGGCGCTATTTCCGGGATCTCAAGAACGGCCCTTCGCCACGCTGGCTGCAGGACCGGCTGACAGCCATCGGGCTTAGGCCCATCTCGGCGCTGGTGGATATCACCAACTACGTCACCTTCGATCTGGGCCGCCCGCTCCATGTCTATGACGCCAAGAAGCTGGCGGGCGATCTCACCATGCGCATGGCGCGCGAGGGTGAGACGATCCATGCCCTCGACGGCAGGACCTACGAGCTCGATCCCAGCATCACCGTGATCGCCGATCCGCGGGCGGTGCACAGCCTGGGCGGCATCATGGGCGGCGAGGAATCCGGCTGCAGCGAGACGACCACCGAGATGTTCCTCGAGGTCGCGCTGTTCGATCCGGTCCGCACCGCCGAGAGCGGGCGCAAGCTCGGTATCGAGAGCGATGCGCGCTACCGCTTCGAGCGCGGCCTCGATCCGCTGTCGGCGGTCTGGGGCGCTGAGGTGGCGGCGCGGCTGGTGCTGGAGCTTTGCGGCGGCGAGACGAGCCATGTGGTGAGCGCCGGGGCGGTGCCGGAATGGAAGCGCAGCCTCACCCTCAGGCCCGAGCGCATCGCCGCGCTCGGCGGGGTCGATGTTCCGGCCGCCGAGGCGGAGCGCATCCTGAAGGCGCTGGGCTTCGAGACCGAGCGCGGCGCCGGCATCATCAAGGCCGTGCCGCCCTCCTGGCGCGCCGATGTCGAAGGCGAGGCCGATCTCGTGGAGGAGGTGGTGCGGGTCTGGGGCTATGACCGGGTGCCGCCGGTCTCCCTGCCGCGGATCGCAGCGGTGCCGGCAGCGGCGACCACGCCGGCCCAGCGCCGTGCCGTGCATGCCAAGCGCCTGCTGGCGGAGCGCGGGCTGATGGAGGCGGTCACCTTCTCCTTCATGCGCCGCGACTGGGCGCAGCTCTTCGGCGGCGCGGCGCCGGCGCTCGCCCTCGTCAATCCCATCAGCGCCGATCTCGACCAGATGCGCCCCTCGCTGCTCGCCAATCTCCTGGCCGCTGCCGGGCGCAATGCGGCGCGCGGCTATGGCGATGTGGCGCTGTTCGAGGTCGGCCCGCGCTATGAGGGCGTTCGGCCGGAGGATCAGCGCCTGACGGCCGCGGCCCTGCGCGCCGGGCAGATGGCGCCGCGTCACTGGGCCGAGAAGCAGCGGCCGGTCGATGTCTTCGACGCCAAGGCCGATGCGCTGGCCCTGCTGACGGCGCTGGGCGCGCCGGTGGAGAATCTGCAGACCACCACCGATGCCCCCGCCTGGTTCCATCCCGGCCGCTCCGGGGTGCTGCGCCTGGGTGGCACGGTGCTGGCGGCCTTCGGCGAGATCCATCCGCGCATCCTCGCAGCCCTCGATGCCAAGGGACCGGCGGTCGGCTTCGAGACCGATATCGACCGCATCCCCCAGCCCCGCGCCAAGGCGGGGCCGGGGCGCCCGCTGCTGAAGGTCTCGCCCTTCCAGCCCATCGAGCGCGACTTCGCCTTCGTGGTGGCCGCCGAGACGCCGGCGGAGAAGCTGGTCCGCGCGGCCAAAGGCGCGGACAAGACGCTGATCACCCATGTCGCCGTCTTCGACCTGTTCGAGGGGGCGGCGCTCGGCGAGGGCCGCAAATCCATCGCGATCTCCGTCACCCTGCAGCCGACCGAGCGCACGCTGACGGAGGCGGAGATCGAGGCGGTGGCGGCGAAGATCGTGGCGGCGGTCAACAAGGCGACGGGCGGAACGCTCAGGGGATAGGCCGGCCTTCGCCGAGGCTTCCGCCTTCGCCAAGGCTTCGGCGGACAAGCCGGCGCGGGAACGCGTGGCTGTTAATACAGAGAATTTACAGCCAGGCTGCCCTCGCCCCGCTCCGCCAAAGCTACGGCGCGGCGAGCCGGCGATCTGCTTCTGCAGGGAATCTGCAGGCATTCGGGTCCCCGAACGGATCATTTTCGGGCAGGCTGGCGCGCGTTGAATCTCGGGTCCGGGGGTCGAGGATAGTTCCGCTGCTTTTTCATCCAGTCGCCAAAAACGGCATAGGCCCGGGCAACCAAGAGCATGGAGGATCGGGTTTCGGGATATTCCATCGTCTCTGCTATGGCGCGGGCCTCATCGGCTTTCGCGAGCCAATAAGCCGGATCGTCAGGTCCCTTCGTAGCGGCGCGTGCCATCCTGGCCATCCTGGCGGTGAGCGTCCCGTGAACGCAGCCCGGCCCGACATGGTTCCAGCCGAGAGACAGGGGCGAGCACACCGTCGGCCAAGACCGCACAGCTGACAGTTCGCGTCTTTTACGGGAGCTTCTATTTATGAGATTATACGCAAAACGCGTGCTAGTCAACAGCTTTCTTTTCCGTCATGCCCGCGAAAGCGGGCATCCAGGGCCAGCAGGGCGGCGCCGATGAGGCCGGCGTCGTTGCCGAGCGCGGCAGGCAGGATGGCCGGCGGGCGGCACGGCATGGGGAGCACGAAATCGCCGACATAGCGGGCAATGCGCTCGATCAGGAAGCTTCCCGCGAGCGACATGCCGCCGCCGATGATCGCCGCCTCCATGTTCAGCATGTTCGACATGATGCCGATGGCCTGGGCGAGCCAGCGCGCCGCTTCTTCTACCACCTGAAGCGCCTCGGCCTCGCCCGCCTTGGCGCGATCGAAGACGGTCTTCGCATCCCCGGCCTCCATATCGGCCCTGAGCTCGCGATAGCGCTTCACCAGCGCCGTGGCACTGGCGAGATTCTCCAGCATGCCGGGCACCGGCCGGGCGATGTCGCTGCGGCCGGGGTCCAGCGAGATGCAGCCGAACTGCGGCGAGACCCCGTCGGGGCCGTCGATCACCTTGCCGTCGATCACCACGGCGCCGCCGATGCCGGTGCCGAGCGTGATGACGGCGAAGCGCTTGAAGCTGCGGCCCGCGCCATGGCGCATCTCGCCATGGGTGGCGAAGACGGCGTCATTGCCGAAGCTGGTCGGGATTGCGAATCGGGCGCCGAGGATCGCCGGCAGCGAGCCTTCGAGCAAAGCGGGCAGCGCGGGACACCGGCCCCGCGGCATGCCCGCCGCCGGATCGGGCACGCCGGGCACGCCGATGCCGAGCGCGGCCACGGGAAACCGGGACATCAACTCTTCGAGGGCGGGGATGACGCTGGCGAGGAAATCCTCGAAGGAGATGTCGCGATGCACCGGCACCCGGCCGCGGGCGAGAAGCCGGCCCGCCTCATCGACCGCGCCGAGCTTGACCGCCGTGCCGCCGATATCGAGACCGATGGCGATGCGTGGCGAGGCGCTCACGGTGCCACCGGCTTGAGGCGCAGGCCGAGCTCGGCGCCGAGATTCGGATAGATCATCTTGTCCGGATCGACGCCGCGGGCGGTGGCGAGCTCGCAGGCATACCACTGGAAGGGAATCACCGCCCAGCTCGCGGCGATCCAGTCAAGGGCCGGTGCCTTCGGCCAGTCGATGGCAAGATCGAAACGCGTGGCATGGCCCGAGAGATTGCAGATCGCGGCACGGGGCCCACGCGCCGTAACCGCCTCGCCGAGCCTGGCGGCGGCCTTGGCCTCGGCCTCGGTCTGGGCGATGACGATCACCAGGCTCGCCTGCGTCGTGCCATAGACATGGCCGTGGAGCGCCTCCTCGGTGTCGAAGCTCGCCGTGGGCACGCCGCTGATCTCCGCGATCTTCAGCCCCGCCTCCAGCGCCGTTCCCAGATGAGGTCCCTGCCCCGCCACCAGGACGTAGTCGGGAAGGCCGAAGCGGGTGCGGAGCTCTCGGGCCGCCGCGAGGCCGCTTTCCACGGCCCTCTCCAGGGCGGGTGCCAGCTTTGAGGTATCGAGCTTCTGCCCGCCGAGCCTGGCGGCCACGGTGAAGACCGAGAGGACGGTCGCGGTATAACCCTTGGTCTTGGGGCCGATAGCCTCCTTGCCGATGGGCAGGACCAGCAGATCGGCACCGGTTTCAGCGATCATGCTTGCGCCATCGCCGGTAATGACGAGCGTGGGAAAACCGCGAACCACGGCCTGGCGCACCGCCTCGACCGAGGTCGCGCTCATGCCCGATTGCGAGGCGGCGAGAACGAGGGTTCGCCCCGCAGCGCCCCGTGGCGGCAGGCGCAGGAAGGCCTCCGGCTCCTTGGCCAGCACGGTGGCGCCCGTCGCCTCCTCGAGGGCATCGGCGCCGGCCAGCAGCGCGTTCATCGAGGAGCCAGCGCCGAGAAGGAGGATACGATCCGGCGCCTCCGCCAGCGCCTTCAGCCGGTCCAGGTCACCGGCGATCCTTGCGGGAAGGCCGGCGAGGATGGCCGGCTGCTCGCGGATATAGGCGGCGATCTGCACGCATGAGCTCCTTGGGCCGCGAGCGGCTCCCCGGTCAAGACAATGCCCTTCTCATGAAACTTCGAGGTCGCCCTGTCGAGTGCTGTTGCGTAATTTGATCGGGCCAATTCGGTTCGAAGGCCACTTCGACTCGAAAGAAGGGCGCGGTCGAGAGGCGGGGGATGAAGAAGAGCGGCAAGCATGCACGGAAGACCTCGACCCGGCGCCCCGTTGCCAGGCGATCCAAACCCGCACCCGCCGCGGATCGCCTGCAACCCCGAGCGGCCGCGCGAAGCCTTCCGAGCCTTGCGATCGGTCGGGCGGCGGCGCTGGTATCCCTTGTCCTGATCGGCCTTCTCCTCGCCGGCGCTGCCGGGCTCATGCCCGAGCCTTTCCGGGCCACCGGCGCGCGCCTCTGGCTCGCCTTGCTACTCGCCGGGCTTTCGCTCCTCGCCCAGGTCATTCTGGAGCGGGATGCGGCCCGGCGGCGCAGCGTTCTGGGTTTCGCGCCGCTGCTCTTTCTGACCTGTGCAGGGCTGGCCCTGGCCCTACTGCCCGGGACGGCGCCGACGGATATCCATCAAGACGTGCAGGCAGCGCTCGGGGTGCCGGCGCCGCCCGCCGCTTCGCCCGGTCCCCCACCGGCCGCATCGAGCCCGGCGACACAAGCGACGCCTCCGCCCACCTCCCCGCCGACCACGGCTGAGCTCGCTGCCCTCGGGATCAACATCATCTCACTGCACGAGGGCGGTCTCGGCGCGGAGCCCAATGCCGCCTTCAGCAACGAGAACTTCGTCAAGGCGGTACCCTTGCTGGCAAAGCTGCCGGAGCTCCGGAGGCTCGATCTATTCGGCACCCACCTCGCCGATCTCGCACCGATCGGCGGGCTGACGCAGCTTCGGGAGCTGAACATCCGCGGCACGGCGGTGACCACGCTGGAGCCGATCCGGGGCCTGACCCAGCTCACCTATGTCACCTTACGCGCCACCAACATCCCCGATCTCGGGCCGCTCAGCGGCATGACGGGGATGAAGCTTCTGGACCTGCGCGCGTCGAAGGCAGTGGATCTGGCGCCGCTCGCCGGGATGACGGCGCTGACCCACCTCGACCTGCGCTCCACTGCGGTGGCCGATCTCGCGCCACTCAGTAAGATGACCGCGCTCGAGACCCTGGCCCTCACTCGCACCAAGGTCACCCGCCTCGATCCGCTCAGCGGACTCGCCGCGCTGAAATGGCTCCAGCTCGATACGACCCATGTGGCGGATATCGCGCCGCTCGCGGCGATCACCGGCCTCGAGCATCTCGAGCTCAGGGAGACGGATGTCACCGACTTCACCCCGCTGCGGAAGCTCACGGCGCTGCGCTTTCTCTATCTGGGCGCGGGCTTTTCCGATCCCACGCTCCTCTCGGGGCTGGGCTCGCTCGAGGAGCTCGACCTCAGCCATACCAAGGTCACGACGCTGGGCCCAATATCGAGCCTGACCCATCTCGTCTATCTCAATCTGAGCGGCACGAAGATCCATGATCTGGCGCCGATCCAAGGTTTCGGCGTGCTCAAGGAGCTGCATCTCGACGGGACGGATGTGACGAATCTGGCGCCGCTCGAGAGCCTGAAGGCGCTGCAGCTGCTGAATCTGGCCGGCACCCGGGTGACCGATATCGCGCCGCTGCAGAGCCTTCCGTTGCTGCGATCCGTCGACCTCAGCGGTACTGCGATCGACGATGCGGCCCGCCAGCGCTTCAACCAGGACCGGGTGGCCCATGGGCTGAAGCCGGTGGCCTGGTTGTCGTTTTGAAGGGCGATAGCTATTGGCCGCAGCGCCCCTCTTTCCCTCTCGCCCCCCAATTGGGGGGAGAGGGCTGGGGTGAGGGGGGCCGCGCTCGGAATCTGCCATCGATGCCCCCCTCACCCTGACCCTCTCCCCCTTTCAGGGGGCGAGGGGAATAGAGAGCAGATCGAGCACGCGCTCGGCCTCGGCCAGGCGCTGGGCGAGGCTCAGCTCATCGAAGGCCAGGGCATGCTCTCCGAGGAGATGCAGGTAGAAGAGCCGCGCCCGGGTCCAGGCGGCAGCCGGCCCGAAGCCGAGGCTGCGGAACTCGCCGGCAATGAAGGCGAGCCGCGCCTCGTCGACTCCCTGCACCGCCCGCGCGGCGGCCGGGTCATGGTGAGCCCAGGCCCGGATGGCCGGGTCCAGGGTCCCGGCTCCCTCCCCCGCCACCGTCGCCGCAAGCCGCGAGAGGCGCGCCCGGGGCGCCTGGGCCGTCGAAGCCGAGCCTTCCAGGCGCCGGAGAAGCGGCTCGGTGGCATGCCGCGCCCAATCGGCCAGAAGGGCTGCCAGCAGGGCTGCGCGGTCGCGGAAGTGCCAGTAGAAGCTGCCCTTGGTCACGCCCAGATCGCGGGCCAGGGTCTCGACGGCGACGGCACCGATCCCGCCGGCCGCCAGCCGCCTCGCCGCCGCCCTGACCCAGTCGCTGCCGTTGCGATCCATCGCCATACGATAACGTATGGTGCGTCCATACGCTATCGTATGTCACCGAAGAAGCGCAGAGTTATCCGATGGGCCGCATGCCGATCCTCATCGCTGCCGCCTGTCTCCTCGCGCCGCTGCCGGCCCGGGCCGGGTGCGATGCCGCGAGCTCCGACTATGCGAGCTTGGTGCGCGACATCCTGATCGTGCGCCAATGCGGCCTTTCCGACGAGCTGGTGGAGGCGGGCTTCCGCATCGAGGTGGAGACCCTCATGACGGCGGGCCGGGTCACGCCGGCCAACGGCCCGGCGGCGCGCGACCAGGGCCAGGCGATCTATCGCCTCGCCTTCCGCGACCGTGGCGGCGGGCCTGTCGATCCGCGCTGCCGGGCGGAAGGTGCTGCCGCCGCCGCGGGATTCCGCGCTTACATCCTGAACGATTGAAGCCTGGGGCGAGGCTGCGGTTGCGTGGGCCGGGCTTCTTCCCTATGTTCCTGCCCTCCCCGCAGCAGCAGCCCCCATGTTCGACCAGAATCGCATCCGCAACTTCGCGATCATCGCCCATATCGACCACGGCAAATCCACCCTCGCCGACCGGCTGATCCAGGCCTGCGGGGGGCTCTCCGATCGCGAGATGAAGGAGCAGGTGCTCGACAATATGGAGATCGAGCGCGAGCGCGGGATCACCATCAAGGCCCAGACCGTGCGCCTGATGTACAAGGCTCGCGACGGCGAGACCTATGCCCTCAACCTGATGGACACGCCCGGCCATGTGGATTTCGCCTATGAGGTGAGCCGCAGCCTCGCCGCCTGCGAGGGCTCGCTCCTGGTGGTGGATGCAACCCAGGGGGTCGAGGCGCAGACCCTGGCCAATGTCTATCAGGCGATCGAGAACAACCACGAGATCGTCCCTGTCCTCAACAAGATCGACCTGCCCGCCGCCGAGCCGGAGAAGGTGAAGCAGCAGATCGAGGACGTGATCGGGCTCGATGCTTCGGATGCGCTCCTGATCTCGGCCAAGACCGGCCAGGGCATTCCCGATGTGCTGGAGGCGCTGGTCAGCCGCCTGCCCGCGCCCAAGGGCGAGGCCGAGGCGTCGCTCCAGGCGCTGCTGATCGACAGCTGGTACGACCCCTATCTCGGCGTGATCATCCTGGTCAGGGTCAAGAACGGCGTGCTGAAGCCCGGCATGAAGATCCGCATGATGTCGACCGGCGCGGTGCATGACGTGGATCAGGTCGGCGTCTTCACCCCCAAGCATGAGAAGCTGCCGGCGCTGGGACCGGGCGAGGTCGGCTTCCTCACCGCCGGCATCAAGGAGGTGGCCGATTGCCAGATCGGCGACACCATCACCGAGGATCGCCGGCCGGCCGAGGCGCTGCCGGGCTTCAAGCCCAGCGTGCCGGTGGTCTTCTGCGGCCTCTTCCCCACCGATGCGGCGGATTTCGAGCAGCTGCGCGAGAGCCTGGCCAAGCTCCGGCTCAACGATTCGAGCTTCCATTACGAGCCCGAGACCTCCGCGGCGCTGGGCTTCGGCTTCCGCTGCGGATTTCTCGGCCTCCTGCATCTGGAGATCATCCAGGAGCGCCTGGAGCGCGAGTTCGATCTCGACCTCATCACCACCGCGCCCAGCGTCGTCTATCGCGTGCATCTGACGGACAAGTCGGTGCTCGAGCTGCACAACCCCGCCGATATGCCCGATCCGGTGAAGATCGAATACATCGAGGAACCCTGGATCAAGGCCACCATCCTGGTGCCGGACGAGCATCTGGGGGCGATCCTGAAGCTCTGCGAGGAGCGGCGCGGCGTGCAGCAGGAGCTCACCTATGTCGGCAGCCGCGCCATGCTGGTCTATCGCCTGCCGCTGAACGAGGTGGTGTTCGATTTCTATGACCGGCTGAAATCGGTCTCTCGCGGCTATGCCAGCTTCGACTATCAACTCGATCACTACGAGGAAGGCGACTTGGTGAACCTCTCCATCCTCGTGAACGGCGAGGTGGTGGATGCCCTCGGCATGATCGTCCATCAGAGCCAGGCGGAGAGCCGGGGCCGTGCGCTCTGCGCGCGCCTCAAGGAGCTGATCCCGCGCCAGCTCTTCAAGATCGCCATCCAGGCGGCCGTCGGCGGGCGCGTCATCGCCCGCGAGACGGTCTCGGCCCTGCGCAAGGATGTGACTGCCAAATGCTATGGCGGCGACATCACCCGCAAGCGCAAGCTGCTGGAGAAGCAGAAGGA
>DATFRE010000420.1:0-7886 GCA_035263545.1 Dongiaceae bacterium | reverse complement strand
TGAAGAAGCTCTACACCTGGAAGGGAAAGCTCTACGGCGTGCTGTTCGACGCCGATGCCCAGGCGCTCTACTACCGCAAGGACATCTTCACCAATCCCGACGTGCAGGCGAAGTTCAAGGCCAAGGCCGGCTATGCCTTGCCGATCCCGCCCAAGACCATGCAGCAGATGCACGACCTCGCCGATTTCTTCACCGGCTGGGATTGGGGCGGCACCGGCCAGGGCTGGGGCATCTCGCTGCACGCCAAGGTCAACGAGCAGGGCTTCTTCCATTTCCTGACCCTCGCCGCGCCCTATGTCATCAATCCCGACAACAAGTACTTCTTCTTCAACCCGGCCGACATGAAGCCGCTCATCAATTCGGAGGGTCATGTCCGGGCGCTGGACGACTATGTGAAGTTCCTCGCCAACGGCCCGCAGGAGCAGATCAGCTGGACCCTGGGGCAAGGCTGGAATCTGTTCCTCGCCGGTCAGGCGGCGATGGAGCCGACATGGGGTGATCTGCCGACCCTGGCCCAGGATCCGAAGGTCTCGAAGGTGCAGGGCAAGATCGGCGCCGCGGCGATTCCCGGCACCACCGAATCCTTCAATCCCATCGGCGGCGGCTGGAAGAAATACGACCTCAACCAGGTCGGCAACACCAATGGCGGCTCCTGGCATTGCGTCATCTCGCGGCTCTCCAAGAAGCAGGAGGCGACCTATGACTTCCTCGCCTTCATGGCCAACCAGAAGAACGCCTTCTTCAACTGCACCCATGGCTGGACCGGCGTGCAACCCGGCATGACCTACGAATACCTGCCGCCGGCCGGCACCAGTACCATCGCCGAATGGCAGGCCCAGGGCTGGAACGCGGCGGACGTCGCCGAATATCTGCACGGCTACTACGAAGGCCTGGCGATGCCGCTGCAGGAGGAATATCTGCGCATTCCCGGCACCGCTGAGTACTGGCACGAGCTCGATGTCAACGTCTCGGCCGTTCTCGGCAAGCAGATGTCCGCCAAGCAGGCCCTCGACGCCACGGCGGAGAGCTGGGAGGCCATCACCGAGCGTTACGGCCGGCCGGCGCAGCAGGCCCTCTACAAGGCCTCCTTCGCCGAGTAGACGGGACGACCGCGGCGGCGCAGGCCCGCGCCGCCGCGGCCCAAGGTCAGGAGCCCCTGGGTCAGGAGCCCCTGGGGTCAGGAGAAGGAGTGGGAATCGATGGCCGAAGCGCGCGCGGGCCGGGCAGAATACGGCGCCCGCTTCAAATATGTCCTGCTGCTGCCCGCCGTGCTGTGGGTCGTGGCATTCACCTTCTTCCTGCTCTTCTCGGTCCTGCGGTACAGCTTCGCCTCCTACGTGCTGGGCCGCGGGATCACCGGCTATGTCGGTTTCGCCAACTACATTCAGGTGCTCCACTCCGACCGCTTCTGGCACAGCATCATGGTCACGGCCATCTATGTCGCCGTCTCCGTGCCCATTGAGGTCGTGCTGGGATTCCTCGCCGCCTGGCTGGTCAATCTCGGCCCCTCGGGAGCGAAAGGCTTCCGCACGGTCATCGGCGCGCCGCTCTTCACCATGGAGGTCGCGATCGGCTATCTCGGCGTCACCCTGTTCAGCTCGCAGGGCGGCCTCTACGCCACGCTTCTCGCCCATATCGGGATCAGCATCCCCTGGCTTTCCAGCCCTGCCGGCGGACTTGCCGCCGCCATCCTGCTGGATATCTGGCGGTGGACCTCCTTTGTCTTCCTCATCGTGCTCGCCGGTCTCGGCAGCATCAACAGCGAGCTCTATGACGCCGCCGTGCTCGACGCCAGGAACCACTGGCAGGTCATGTGGCGGCTCGCCATTCCGCTCGCCTGGCCGGTGACCACCATCGCGATCCTCCTGCGCACCATCGAGTGCCTGAAGGTCTTCGCGATTCCCTTCGCGCTTACGACCGGCGGGCCCGGCACCAGCACGGAGGTGTTCAGCTCGACCGACTATCTCACCACCATCCAGTTCTTCGATTTCGGCAAGGGCTCGGCGATGGGAATCATCTTCCTCATCATGGTCTCGGCCATCATCACCCTGTTCTTCCGGCAGATGCGCCGGAGCCTGGCGTGAGCCGGGCGTCCGGGAGCGCCGCGCCGTGACCAACATCCTCTGGGTCCGCGCCTCGCGCGCCTCGCGGATCCTGGTCTATCTGCTGCTGTCGCTCGCGGCGGTCTGGACCATCCTTCCCTTCCTCTGGGCGATGGTCAATTCGGTGAAGACGGTGACGGACACCTTCCAGCCCGGCGCCTTCCTGCCCTTCATCGATTTCACGCCAACGCTCGGATCGTGGAACGAGGTGCTGTCCGACCCCCAGGCGGTGCAGGCCTTCCTCAGCAGCATCGTGGTCAGCTGTGGCACCACCGTTTTCGTGCTGATCCTCGGCGTTCCCGCGGCCTACAGCCTGGCCCGCTTCAAATTCCCGATCCCCTCCAACGACATCGCGCTCTGGTTCTTGTCCCAGCGCGTTCTTCCGCCGGCCGTGGTGCTGGTGCCGTTCTATCTGCTCCTGGTGCAGTTTCGCCTGATCGACACCTGGGTGGGATTGATCTTCTGCTATTCGACCTTCAATCTCGCCTTCGCCGTGGTAATCATGCGCGACATCTTCCGCGACATCAGCACCGAGATCGAGGATGCAGCCAAGGTCGAAGGCGCCAATGCCTGGCAGATCTTCTGGCTCGTGGCGCTACCCCTGTCGCTGGACGGGCTGGTCGTTACCTCGGTGCTGGTCTTCGCCTTCACCTGGAACGAGGCCCTGTTCGCCTCGGCGCTCACCTCGCAGGACGCGACGACCTTCTCGGCCCTCGTGCTGGCCTCCCGCTCGACCCGCGGCGTCGATTTCAACGTCGCCTCGGTCAACACGCTCATCGGCATCGTTCCGCCGGTGATCCTTTATTTCTTCGTGCAACGTTATCTCGCCCGCGGCCTGACCTTCGGCGCGGTGAAGGGCTGAGCCGATGAAGCGTCTCGATGAGAAGCTGGCCAGGATCCGGGCCGGCCGCTACACCCGCCAGGATTTCATCATCGCCGACGCCAAGGATCCCGATATGGGCTTCGGGCTGCCCGGCGCCGGTCCCCACCGTCAGGCGGATGGAAGCTCGACCCGATACCGCACGCGCGAGGAGTTCCTCGACCAGATCCGCGGCATCCTTGCCCAGGACATGATCGACGTCATGCTGCTCTCCGCCTCAAACCTCGAGAAGCTCGCCGAGGAGAGACTGTTCGAGAAGAGCCATGTGACGCCCGCGGTGCGCGCCAATGACGCGACCGACGTCTGGCGTCTGCGCGGCGCCCGCTACCATCACACACCGTCCCGCCCATTCCGGACCGCCTCCCTTTCGCGGGTCATGTACGGCACGCCGGTGCCGCCGGCGGCAGGGGCGCGGGTGACCGGTACCGATCTCGGGCTCTATTCGGTGACCTTCAACAACCAGACCGAGGCCGATATCGCCTCCCTCGAAGCCTTCGCCGCCTTCCGTGCCGAGGCGGCGGTGATGAGATTCCGCTACTTCTTGGAGGTCTTCAATCCCAATGTCGATGCCGGGCTCGAGGTCGAGGCGATCGGCCCCTATGTCAATGACTGCATCCAGCGCTGCCTCGCGGGCGTGACCAAGGCCGACCGGCCGCTGTTCCTGAAGATGGTCTATAACGGGCCGAAGGCGCTCGAGGAGCTCGCGGGCTTCGATTCCAGCCTGGTGGTCGGCGTGCTGGGCGGCAGCGCCGGCACGACTCGCGACACCTTCGAGCTGCTGCACCAGGCGGAACGCCATGGCGCCCGGGTTGCGCTCTTCGGCCGCAAGATCAACCTCGCCGAGGCGCCGCTCGCGATCGTGGCTCTGATGCGCCAGGTGGCCGATGGCGCGATCGCACCCGCCGAGGCCGTCCGCGCCTATCATGCCGAGATCCGGAAGAAGGGGCTGAAGCCGGCGCGCGCCCTCGAAGAGGATCTGACGATCACCGAGGCGGTCCTCAAGGACGGCTGACACCTGGACGGCTGCCCCTCGATGTTCCTCGGAATCGATATCGGCACGACCTCGGTCAAGGCAGTCCTGATGGATGGCCGCCAGGCCATCCTCGGCGCGGCGAGCGCCGGCCTCACAGTGTCCGTCCCCATCCCGGCTGGTCGGAGCAGGCCCCGGCCGATTGGTGGCGGGCGGTCTCAGAGACCCTGGACGGGCTGGCGCGCCGGCATGGTGCCTCCATGGCCAGGGTCGCGGGCATCGGGCTCGCCGGCCAGATGCATGGCGCGACGCTGCTCGACGAGAGCGACGAGGTCCTGCGGCCGACAATCCTCTGGAATGACGGCCGGGCCGCGGCGGAATGCGCCGAGATCGAGGCGGCCTGCCCCGAGGCCAGGCGCCTCACCGGCAACATCGCCATGCCCGGCTTCACGGCGCCGAAGCTTCTCTGGGTCCAGAAGAACGAGCCGCGGATCTTCGCTCGGATCCGCAAGGTGCTTCTGCCGAAGGACTATGTCCGCCTGAAGCTGACGGGAGAGTCTCTCTCCGACATGTCCGATGCCGCCGGCACCTATTGGCTGGGTCGCCGGACGCCGCTGGTCGGGCGCTCTGCTCGCCGCCACGGGCCTGGAGCGCGCGCAGATGCCCGGCCTCGTCGAGGGAAGCGAAATTGCCGGGCGGCTCGATGCCGGGCTCGCGCGCCGGTGGGGCATGACGGGCCGGCCAGTCGTGGCGGGCGGCGCCGGCGACAACGCGGCTGCCGCCTGCGGCATCGGCGCCGTGCGACCGGGTGCCGCCTTCCTCTCGCTCGGGACCTCCGGCGTGCTCTTCATCGCCACCTCCCGCTTCCTGCCCAATACCGAAGGGGCGGTCCATGCCTTCTGCCATGCGCTGCCGCAGAGCTGGCATCTGATGGGTGTCATTCTTTCCGCGACCGACAGCCTCAACTGGCTCGCAAGCCTGTTCCAGACCTCCCCCGACGAGCTCGTGAAGGCCCTCGGCGACAAGCTCGAGGGACCGTCATCGGCACTGTTCCTTCCCTACCTTTCCGGCGAGCGGACGCCGCATAACGACGCCCGCGCGCGGGGTGCGGTTCTGGGGATCGGCCATGAAACCGACCGCCGGCAGTTCGTGCAGGCGGTGCTCGAGGGCGTTGCCTTCGCCTTCCGCGACTGCCTCGCAGCGCTCCAGGCGGCCGGCTCGGATATCGAGCGAGCGACCGCTGTGGGCGGGGGGGCGGCCTCGCGGCTCTGGCTTGCCATCCTCGCCAATGTGCTGGACAGGCCGCTCGACCGGCCACGGGACAGCGAGCTCGGCGCCGCCTATGGCGCCGCGCGCCTCGGCATGGCCGCGGCCCTGGGCGCAGATCCGGCGGCGATCATGACGGCGCCGGCCCTGGCGGAGACCGTGAGGCCTGTCCCCGAGCTGGTTGCGCGCTACGCCGAATCCTACGCCCGCTACCGGGCGCTCTATCCCGCGACCCGGCAGATCATGCAAGGTGCGGGCTGACCCCCGATTTTCCAGGGCTCAGCTGAAACGCCGGATGATATCGACCAAGCGGCCGCAGGATCTCGCGAGCTCCTTGGTCGGCAATGTCGCAACGCCCAACAAGAGTCCAGGCCGGCTGGTCTCCGCCGAGGCATACCAGGCCGAGAGAGCAGATGGAAACATGCCGAAGGCCAGTGTCTCGCGGGCAATGGCGAGATCCGACGTGCCGTCGGGCAGCCGCAGCAGGACGGCTAAGCCCGCCGCCATGACGTTATCGGCGTCGAAATGGGGCCGAAGCTGCGCCAGCAAGTCTTCCTGCTTGGCGGCATAGGCGCGCTTCGTACGGCGGAGGTGGCGCAGATAATGGCCTTCCCGCATGAATTCCGCGGTCGCGAGCTGCACCGAAGGCCCCGGCGGCGGGGCGAGACACGCTGCAACCTCGGCAAAGCGAGCCATGAGGTCGATCGGCGCAGCGATAAATCCGAGGCGGAGTGTCGGGCTGATGGTCTTGCTGAACGAGCCGATGTGGATGACCCGCCCGGCGCGATCGAGCGATGCCAGCGCCGGCGCGGCCCGGCCTGCCAGCTGCAGCTCGCTCAGATAGTCGTCCTCTATGACCCAGGCCCCGCCCGCGGCGGCCCAGTCGAGCAATCGGAGGCGCCGGTCGAGCGATAATGCCGGTCCGAGTGGCGCCTGCTGCCCGGGCGTCACGACCACGAGCTTGGCGTCTGGAACGTGGCGGAACCCATGGTCGACGTCGATTCCGTCCGCATCGACAGGGATTGGTGCGAGCGACAAGCGCGCAAGTTCAAGTCCCTTTCGGGTGAACAGGAAGCCCGGATCTTCGATCCAGGCGCTCTCCCCTTCGAGACCCAGCACCCGGAGCGCCAGTCCCAGCCCGGCGCCATATCCACCCGTGACGATGATCTGCGACGGCGAACAGTCGATGCCGCGGGCGACGGCGAGATAGCCTGCTATCTCTCGCCTGAGCTGGAGCTCGCCGCGCGGATCCGGATAGATGGGCGCCGCGCTCGCTTCCGCGCGGACGGCATGTGCGCGGATGCGCGCGAAGAGCGTTGCGGGAAAGGTCTCCGTCGCGGGGACGCCCATCTGGAAGAAGGCGGGCCCCTGGGTCATCGCCTGATAGATTTCCAGGAACGACCCGGGATCCGGTCGTTGCTCGCTCTTCACCACAGCGCAAGGACGCGGGGCGACGCGGGTTCCCTTCGCGCGGGACGGGATGATCAGGTGGGCGGCGCGCAGCTTCTCATAGGCTGTCCGCACGGTGCCCCGGGCGACGCCGAGCTGGGCGGCGAGGTCCTGCCAAGAGGGCAAGCGGGCACCCGGTTCGAGTACACGGCTTTCGATCGCGGTCGCAATTCCGCGCCGGATCTGCTCGGCGATCGGCGTTTTGGTGGAGCGGTCGACCTTCAGGTCCAGGGGCCTCTCCATGTCGCCGTGGTACACTATTCTTTCGCGTTCTAGGTGCTTTTCCTTCGCCTTCTCTGTGCTTTTTTCTAGCCCAGCACAAGGGCATCTGCCGTGGGGCAGAAGGAGAAAGCACATGAAGATCGGAACCATCGCCGCCGCCTGCGCGGCTCTCGCCTTCTCGATGGCCAGCCCCGTCTCCGCCCATGACGGCGAAGGGGAAACCGTAACGAAGAACTTCGAGGCGGCCATTCCGAATATCCCTGGCAAATCGTTGGTCGCCGTCGAAGTCGACTATGCGCCCGGCGCGGCGTCCGCACCCCACACCCACGCGAAGTCGGCCTTCATCTACGCCTATGTGATTTCGGGCGCGATCGAATCGAAGGTGAATGACGGCGAGACGCGCATCTATAGGGCAGGCGAGAGCTGGTCCGAACCGCCGAACGCGCGCCATTCGATCAGCCGCAACGCGAGCAGGACCCAGCCGGCGAAGCTGCTCGCTGTCTTCGTCGTCGACACCAATGACAAAGCGCTGACCACGCCCGTCAAATGACCCTTCAAGGAATTGGCAACCTCTTTCGGATTTTCGCTGCGGGGTGGAGCGCTAAATCACACTAGGTATGTGGTCGCACTCGGACGGTTGGTGCCCCTTCGCCACTGGCAATGCCAGCCGAATGGAGAGCCGTTACGGATAGAGGGTGTGACTAGGGCCAGGGCCAAGGGGCACGGTCGCCGGCCAACTACAAACCGGGGTCGCTCGCAAACCGGAAGGCGGCTCCGACCATCTCACTCGATCTGCAAAGGAGATCACATGACTGACTTACTGCATCCGTCGTTTCCCCTGTTCACTGCGCGGCGCTCGTTCCTGATCAGGTCGAGTGGGGCCGTGCTGTCGGCGAGCGGCATCGCTCTCCTCGCCGGCCGTGAAGCCCATGCCACAGGCGGTGCCGCGGCCAATGACGCCAGCATCCTTAACACCATGCTCGGCTCCGAATACGAG
>DATFRE010000419.1:0-6700 GCA_035263545.1 Dongiaceae bacterium | reverse complement strand
CTCGGTCTTCTCGGGCTTCGCCTTCATCCGGCGTCAACCGGCGATCCTGGGCAGCATCTCCCTTGACCTCTTCGCAGTGCTGCTGGAGTGGCGCCACCGCCCTGCTGCCGGTCTTCGCCCGCGACATCCTGCATACGGGGCCCTGGGGACTCGGCCTGCTGCGCTCCGGCCCCGCCCTCGGCGCGCTCGGCATGTCGATCCTGCTCGCCCACCGGCCGCTGCGTCAGCGGGTCGGCCGGACCATGTTCCGCGCGGTGATCGTCTTCGGCCTGGCGACGATCCTCTTCGCCCTCTCGCATTGGCTCTGGCTCTCGGTCGTGGCCATGGTCGTGCTGGGGGCGGCCGACGTCATCAGCGTGGTGATCCGCAGCTCCCTCGTCCAGATCGCCACGCCCGACGAGATGCGCGGGCGCGTCAGCGCCGTGAACGGGCTCTTCATCGGCACCTCCAACCAGCTCGGCGAGTTCGAATCCGGCGTCACCGCCGCGCTCTTCGGCGCCGTGCCGGCGGTGATCCTGGGCGGCATCGGGACGATTCTGGTGGCGCTGCTCTGGATGCGCCTCTTCCCGGCGCTGAGAGACGCCGACACGCTGGAGGGATTCAAGCCGGCGGGCGGTAAGAGCTGAGCTAAGCCGCTTCCCGCGAGCCGCGATCGATGAGGGCGACGATATCGGCCATGATAGCGTTGAGGTCGTAGTCCTTAGGGGTATAGACCCGGGCGATGCCGGCCTCGGTCAGACGCGCCGCATCCTCCGGCGGGATGATGCCGCCGACCACGACCGGGACGGCACCGAGCCCGGCCGCCTTCAGCCGCGCCAGGACCTCGCCCACCAGCGCCACATGGCTGCCCGAGAGGATGGAGAGGCCGACCACATGCACGCCTTCCTCCAGCGCCGCATTGGCGATCTGGGCCGGGGTCAGACGGATGCCCTCATAGACCACCTCGAATCCGGCATCGCGCGCCCTGACCGCGATCTGCTCGGCGCCGTTGGAATGGCCGTCGAGCCCGGGCTTGCCCACCAGCATTTTGAGCCGGCGGCCGAGGCGGGCGGAGACCCGCTCCACCGCCTCGCGCACGGGCCCAAGGCTCGTGGCGCCAATCGCCCGAGCGGCGCGGCCGACCCCGGTGGGTGCCCGATACTCGCCATGGATCTCGCGCAGCGCCGCCCCCCATTCCCCGGTGGTGACGCCGGCATGGGCGCAGGCGATGGAAGGCTCCATGATATTGCGCCCTTCCCGCGCGGCGGATTTGAGAGCGGCCAGCGCCGTCGCCGCGGCCGCAGAATCGCGCGCGCCGCGCCAGGCCTGGAGGGCTGCGATCTGCGCCCGCTCCGCCTCGGGATCGAGGGTGAGGAATCCGCCATCCGCGCCCGCCGTCAACGGCGAGGGCGCGCTCTCGGTGAAGCAGTTGACCCCCACCACCTTCTGCGCGCCGGATTCGATGGCCGCGAGGCGCCGGCTGTTGGACTCCACGAGCTTGCGCTTCATGTAGCTCTGCTCGACGGCGGCGACCGCGCCGCCCATGGCCTCGATGCGGGCGAGCTCCTCGCGCACCTCGCCCTTGAGGCTAGCGACCTTCGCCGCGATCACGCCGGCGCCGTCGAAGATATCCTCGTAGTCCAGAAGGTCCGTCTCATAGGCGAGGACCTGCTGCAGGCGCAGCGACCATTGCTGGTCCCAGGGCCTTGGCAGGCCCAGCGCCTCGTTCCAGGCCGGAAGCTGCACCGCTCGCGCCCGCGCCCGCTTGGAGAGCGTGACGGCCAGCATCTCCAGCAGGATGCGATAGACGTTGTTCTCCGGCTGTTGCTCGGTAAGGCCCAGGGAATTCACCTGCACGCCGTAGCGGAAGCGCCGCAGCTTCTCCTCGGCGATCCCCCAGCGCTCGCGGCAGAGCTCGTCCCAGAGCTCGGCGAAGGCGCGCATCTTGCACATCTCGGTGATAAAGCGGATGCCGGCATTGACGAAGAAGCTGATCCGCCCGACCACCTGCGGGAACTCCGCCTCCGGCACCTGCCCCGTGGCCCTGACGCCGTCGAGGATCGCAATCGCGATGGCAAGCGCATAGGCCAGCTCCTGCACCGGCGTCGCGCCAGCCTCCTGCAGGTGATAGGAGCAGACATTGGTCGGATTCCACTTCGGCACTTCGCGATAGGCGAAGGCGATGACATTCGCGCTGAGCTTCAGGCTCGGCTCCGGCGGGAAGATATAGGTGCCGCGGGAGAGATATTCTTTGAGGATGTCGTTCTGGATCGTGCCGGCCAGCGCCAGACGGCTTGCCCCCTGGCGCTCCGCCGCGGCGATGTAGAGAGCAAAGAGCCAGGGTGCCGTGGCGTTGATGGTCATCGAGGTGTTCATCCGCTCCAGCGGAATGCCCTCGAAAAGCGCCGTCATGTCGCCGAGATGGCCGATGGGCACACCCACCTTGCCCACCTCACCCCGGGCCAACGGATGGTCGGCGTCATAGCCGGTCTGGGTCGGCAGGTCGAAGGCGACGGAGAGCCCCGTCTGGCCGCGGGCGAGATTGGTGCGGTAGAGCGCGTTGGAGGCCGCGGCAGAGCTATGGCCGGAATATGTCCGGAACAGCCAGGGCTGCTCGCGCTTGATCTTGCCGCCATCCGTCATGCCAGAACCTTACCGGCGGGATTTGTGCAGTGCAATATCAGCTCTTCACGCGCCCCCCGACCGGCCGCGTATCAGGTCCGACGCGCGCTCGGCCATCATCATGACCGGCGCGTTGAGATTGCTCGAGACAATCGAGGGCATGATCGAGGCATCTACCACCCTGAGTCCGGCCAGCCCGCGCAGCCGGGTCGACGGATCGACGACGGCGGTCTCGTCATCCTCGGCCCCCATTCTACAGCTGCCGCAGAGATGGAAGCTGGTGGTGGCGAGGCGGCGGATGATGGCATCGATCTCCGCCGGGCTGCCCGGCATGATCGCCGGGTCCAGCGGCCGCCCGCGATAGGGATCGAAGGCCTTCTGAGACACGATCTCCTGAAGTACGGCATAGGCGCTGCGCATCTCCTGCCGATCCTGCTCGCTATCAAGGTAGTTCGGATCCAGGAGCGGCGGATCCCGCGGGTCGGCAGAGCAGAGCGTCAGGCTGCCTCGACTGGTCTGGCGCATGGGTCCGGCAGCGAGGCGGAATCCGTGCTGGTTCCTGCGCGGCACCCAGCCGTCGTAGCAGACGGGAAAGAAATGGAGCTGAATGTCGGGATGCGGCACCGCCGGGGCCGAGCGCAGGAAGGCGCCGACATGACACTGATTGACCGCTGCGAACCCGCTTCGGAAGAGAAACCATTCGAGACCGATGAGAGCCATCTTGTGGGGCCGAAGAAGACCGTTGACGGTGATGGGCTTCAAGCAGGCCCATTGCAGGTCGAGTTCCAGATGATCATGGAGATTGCGGCCGACGCCCGGAAGGTCGTGGACCGGCGCGATCCCCAGCCGCCCCAGTTCATCGGCGGGACCGATGCCCGACAGCAGCAAAAGCTGCGGCGATCCGATCGCGCCGGCCGAGAGGATGATCTCGCGTTCGGCCCGCAGCGAGGTCGCCCGCCGGCTCGGCCCGAGTTCGACGCCCGTCGCGCGTCCCCCCTCGATCTCGACGCGGCGAACGGCGACTCCGCTCATGACCGTGAGGTTGGGTCGCTGCGGTCCCTTTTCGACAAAGGCGTAGTAGGAGCTCGCGCGAAAGCCGCGATCGACATTCATGTCAAAGCGGCAGAAGCCCTCCTGCTCCCGCCCGTTCACATCCTCGGTGAAGCCGTAGCCGGCCTGACGGCCCGCCTCCAGGAAGACCTCGTTGAGGGGATGCAATCGATCCTTTCGCTGCACGCCGATGGGCCCTTCGCCTCCGCGATAGGCATCGCCGCCTTCCGCTCGCCGTTCCATACGGCGGAAGCAGGGAAGGACATCGGCATAAGACCAGCCCCGCGCGCCTTCCCTCGCCCACCGGTCGTAATCCCCGGGATTGCCCCGCAGATAGACCATGCCATTCACGAGGGACGACCCGCCCAGCCCGATGCCCCGCGGATGGTCGATCACTCGGCCGTCGAGCCGGGGTTGGGGGATCGTCCGATACCAGCGCATATAGGCGCGGCCGGGCTTGAAGTTCTCGCGTAGCAGTCCGGGCACCCGGACGGTCCAGCTCGTATTGGGGGGCCCCTGCTCCAAGAGCAGCACGCGGCAATCTGCGTCTTCGGCCAGCCGAGCGGCGACGATGCCGCCCGCGGACCCGGCGCCGACGACGATATAGTCATAACGCCGATCAGAACACATCGCCGCGCCCCGGCCGCAGCCACCAGTGGGAGGTAGATTCACCGCATTCATGCTGTCGTGCAAGAAGCCCCTGCTTGACAGCCGCGCCCCGTGGCTTAGGCTCCGCGGCGATCATGGGTATAGGAAAAGGGTGGGCCCGCTCATTCGGCTAAAGATGGGTCCCTCATCCGGCTGAAGGCCGGGGAGACCGTTCAGTTCCGTCCGCGCGGCCATTCTATGCGCGGCAAAGTCGCGTCAGGAGCCCTCTGCACCGTCGCACCGATCGACGATCCCGCGCGGCTTGAGGTCGGCGAAGTCGTCCTCTGCATGGTTCGGGGGCGCAGTATCTGCATCTCATCAAGGCGATCCGGGACGGCCAGTATCTGATCGGCAATAATCGCGGCGGCACCAATGGCTGAATCACCGCGGACTCGATTCACGGGCGTCTGATTGCCGTGGAGGCATGAGATGGCGATGTTCGAAGGCTTCACTCTCGAGACGATCAAGGCCGGCGCGATCGAGGTGAGGCTGCGCCATGGCGGGTCGGGGCCTCCGCTGCTGCTGCTCCATGGGCATCCCCAGACCCATGTCATGTGGCACCGGATCGCGCCCCGGCTGGCACGAGATTTCACCGTCATCGCCCCGGACCTGCGTGGCTATGGCGGCAGCAGCCGGCCGCCCACGACGGCGGATCACGAGCCCTATTCCAAGCGCGCCATGGCCCGCGACCAGATCGCCCTGATGAAGCATTTCGGCTTCGAGCGCTTCGCGATCGCCGGCCATGACCGCGGCGGGCGCGTCGCCTATCGCCTGGCCCTCGATCATCCCGAGCGCGTGGAGAAGCTCGCGGTGCTCGACATCGTGCCCACCGGCGAGATGTACCGGCGCGCCGACATGTCCTTCGGGCTCGGCTACTGGCACTGGTTCTTCCTGGCCCAGCCGGCGCCGCTGCCCGAGCGCATGATCGGCGCCGATCCCGAGGCCTATTATTTCAATCGCGGCCGCGAGCTCTTCGCGCCCGAGGCGCTCGCCGACTATCTCTCCTTCGTCCATGGCCCGGCGGTGATCCACGCCATGTGCGAGGACTACCGTGCCGGCGCCACCTATGACTTCCGCCTCGACGAGGCCGAGCGCGGCAAGCGCCGCATCGAAGCCCCGCTGCTGGCGCTCTGGGGCGCCAAGGGCATGATGCCGCGATGGTATGACGTGACGGCAATCTGGCGCGACTGGGCCGAGGATGTCCGCGGCCAGGAGATCGATAGCGGGCATTATCTCGCCTAGGAGGCGCCGGAGGCCACATATGAGGCGATGAAGGCGTTCTTCCTGTAGTCTTTGCGCCGCCTGCCCCTGCCGCCATCCGAGGAACCCCACCCATGTCCGATCCCGAGATCGATGCCCTTCGCGCCGCGATCGCCGCCAATCCGCGCCCGGCGGGGGTGGCGGAACGGCGCCAGCGGCTGGACGCAATCGCCGGACAGAAGGCGCTCGACCCATCCATACGGCTCGAAGCGGTCACGGCCAATGGCGTCGGTGCGGAATGGGCGACAGCGCCGGGCGCCGATCCGGCGCGCGCGATCCTCTTTATCCATGGCGGCGGCTATATCTCCGGCTCCATCGTCAGCCATCGGGGGCTCGCCGTCGCGATCGGCCAGGCCGCCGGCAGCCGCGTGCTGAGCCTGGACTATCGCCGCGCGCCGGAGAACCAGTTCCCTGCGGCGGTCGAGGACGTGGTCGCCGCCTACCGCTTCCTGCTGGATCAGGGCCTCGCACCGAGCCGCATCGCAATCGCAGGCGACAGCGCCGGCGGCGGGCTGACGCTCGCCCTCATGCTCGCGGCCCGCGAGCGCGGCCTGCCGCTGCCCGCCTGCGGCTGGTGCATCTCGCCCTGGGTCGATCTCGTCTGCGGCAGCGCCAGCATGACGAGCAAGGCCGCGGTCGACCCCATCGTCCAGAAGCCCTATCTGCTGGAGATCGCCGGGCTCTATCTCGGCGAGACCGATCCCCGCACGCCGCTCGCCTCCCCGCTCTATGGCGATCTCCGTGGCCTGCCGCCGCTCCTGGTCCAGGTCGGCGCCGCCGAGGTCCTGCTCGACGATTCGATCATGCTGGCCGGCATGGCCGGCGCGGCGGATGTCATGGTGACACTGGAGGTCTGGCCCGAGATGATCCACGCATGGCCACTGTTCCAGGATCACCTCGCCGCTGGACGCAAGGCGATCGCCCGCGCGGGCGCCTACATCCGGGAGATGATGGAGTGAGCCGCGAAGGCGCTGACGGCGGTTCGAGAATCACCGCGACTGCTGCTACTATCCGGCGCGTCGATTCCAGAGGGGATGGGGTTCATGACTGCCGAGCACGACCGGTTGCGCGCGGCCCGGGAGCACAGGGTGCCCTGGCGCAAATGGGGCCCCTATCTCAGCGAGCGGCAATGGGGGACGGT
>DATFRE010000418.1:0-5902 GCA_035263545.1 Dongiaceae bacterium | reverse complement strand
CGAGAGTTGGTACAGAGCGCGGCTCGACGATGCAGGCCGAGCGCGGCTCGCCATCCGCGTCGGCCACTCAGACATCCTCGGGTTTCCGCCGCCAGGCAGGGACCTTGCCAAAGGCAGTGCGGATCACGACTCGTTGAGGCTATGGCTCTCACCTTGCGGGGGCGCAGCGAACAGCGCAGACTATTCGTTTGAGCAATTACATCCTCCGGGAGGCGCCGGATGAGATTTCTGGCCATTATTGGCGCTCTGGCGATCATCATTGCTCTTGCCGCCGTCGTGTACTTTTTCGGCGGATTCTACAGCGTGGCCGGGACCGCGCAGGATCCCGCGATTGTCGCCTCGGCGCTCATCAAGGTCCGACAGGCCTCGATCTCCCACCACGCGACGGAGGCTCCGCCCATGTCGCTGGATGATCCTGCGGTGGTGCAGGCGGGCGCACGCGCCTTTGCCACGCGTGGCTGTGTCAACTGCCATGGCGGGCCGGGCGTGAAATGGGCGAAGTTCTCCGAAGGCCTGAATCCCAGTCCGCCCGATCTCAAGGAGGTGGTCGGCGGCCTCGAGGCGCGCGAGCTGTTCTGGGTGGTCAAGAACGGCATCAACATGACGGGCATGCCGAGCTTTGGCGAGATCGGCGTGCCGGACCAGGAGATCTGGTCGATAGCGGCCTTCCTGAAGAAGCTTCCAGGGGTGTCGGACCAAGACTATAAAACCTGGACGGCCTCCTCCGGCACCAATTGATCGAGAATGACGTCGGAGGGGAGGGCATTGGTCCATGCCTCTCCGCTCGTGAGCCCCGCAATTCTCGGTGACGGCCGAGCGCCGATGGGACCAGCACCGTCACCTTCGGATATGTCTATGCCCTGCTTGGCGGCATTCCCCAAGCGAACCTCATCCGCTATCAGCGCGGCTTCTGGTGGGGAAATCAGGATCTCTATGTCTTGCGAAGAGAGTAGCCTTATTTCCGCTAGCTGCTCTTGACGATGGACCGCCTTGAAGCAGCCCTCTCCGATGAAAAGAAGCCTCCGTTCGGCGATTCGACCTTGCCGTTGCTCTGCAGCTCCTCGATGAACGGAGCAACGCGCAGCCACGCCGTCGCGCCCATGACATCCCCCATATTTTGCAGAAGCGCCGCCCGGGTGACCGCGTAGCTGGCGGCATCCCCGCCATACACGTCGATCACCAGCCTTGCCGCCCTGAGAAGGCGTGCGTTCTCACCGGGGGTCCAGGACGCAGCCGTGTCTTCGCCCGCGGCGTCATGCTCTTTCCTTGAGATGCCCATCTTCCCCCTCCTGCCTTATGTTTTCCACCAGCCGCGCTGTCGTCGAGCGGCGGCTGGAAGGTGCAAGGACAACCCGGGGCGACACGAGTCGGTTCCCGACGGGACGAGTTGTGAGCTAGGCTCCTGGGGGATGGATAACGCTCTCAGATTCGTTGCTATCGGAACCCCGCTCCTGCTCGGCCTGATGGGGCTGGTCGTGGCGCTGTGGCCCCCCGGCAAGCGGGCACGTTGGCTTTGGGTCGCGGGTTTTCTGATCGTCGCCGCGGCGGCGTCTCGACTCGCATTCTGGCAGCAGGGGAATGCAGATCTCCGGCAACAGGCACTGCAGCAGCAGATCGATGCCCAGCAAGGACAAATCGGCCGGATCGCGACTGCAGCCGGGATCAAGCCCGGAGATCCTTCGCAGACCAGCGCGCTCGCAAATCAAATCGTCACCCGGCTGACGCCGGCGCTCAAAACCGTGGGTCAGGTCGAAACCACCGACAATCAGGACGGAAGCGAGACGAGCAAGGTGACTGTCGAGGTCCTGGCCCCCATCCCGCCGGCCTGGCTCGCGGTCCAGATGTGCTCCGACAGCATCCTCGGCTTCAATTTCTGGCCGAACCAGAGCATCGTCGCGGCGGGCCAGTCCGGCCAGTCCGCCCAATCCGGCAATTGCCATATTGCCCGGGCCCAGGCGCCCAGCGGCCAATGGGTCGTCGAGGTTCGGACCAAGAAAGGCAGCACGCTGCCAGGGCTCAACTATCAATTCGGCCAGTAGCGCGATGCGGAGGATGAACGCCATGAAGGAACTGCTGCTGGCATCGACTCTGCTGTTCCCGCTGATCGCACCGGCCGCGGCCGAGAGCTTCAAGGATCCGGTCGCCTATTGCCGAGCCGTGGGCACGATCGACAAGCCCGACGCGCGCTATCAGGGGCCGAAGCTGCCGGATTGGATGGCGGCGAAGCTCAATCTGCAGCCGAGCCAGGCCAAGATGATGGAATGGCGTTGTGCCGATGGTGCCGTGCTCGCCTGCCTCTATGGCGCGAACATCCCCTGCAATGCCAAGGCCGATGCCAGCCGCACGCCGACCGCGGCGATCAACGACTATTGCCGGGAGAATCCGGGATCGGACTTCGTGCCGATGTATGTCACGGGGCACGAAACCGTGATTTCATGGGCCTGCCATGGCGCGGATCCGGTGGTGGTCAATTCCGGCGCCGTCGACGCCCAAGGCTATGCCAAGGCCTTCTGGGAGGCGGTCACGCCGTAAGAGGCGCACTCTCCGAGCATAGAGAGCCGGTCCTCACAATGCGCGCGGGTTCAGCCTGATCTCGCCCTGCGTCGAAACTCTGCCAAACCTTTCTCCGTCGCCTTCTCGACGAAATCATGCTTGGCGGTGCGATAGGCGGCGATGTCGTCACGGCATCGCGCCGCCACCGTGCGCTTCAGATTGCCATAGGCCCGGGCGGCTCTGGGATGAGCGCGCAGATGGTCGCGGAACACGACGAGGCGCTCCCAGCGCGGATTGGCGGGCTCCATCACGTGGAGCTGGTGGCCCGCGCCGCCGCTCAGCCGACGAAAGAACAGCTCGCCGGGCAGGAAGGCCTCGTATTCGGGGATATAGCTGTATCCCACCGCCTGGATCGGCTTGATGCAGCGGGCCCGCGCCTCTTCCAGGCTTTTGACTCCCACCAGAAGGTCGATGATCGGCTTGGCGGGCAGGCCGGGAACCGCCGTGCTTCCGATATGCTCGATCTCGACCACGAGACGGCCGAGGACGGCGCGGAGCTTTGCACTCTCCTCGGCGAACATGCGGGGCCAGGCCGGATCATAGTCGGAGACTTTGATGATGCCGCCGACATAGCGTTCCTTCGCCGGCCTGCCGACCGCCGTTTTCGGCTTCGGCCGCCGGATGGCTGCCCGCTTGACCGCTCTTGCCGTCGCGTCAGGCATGAATGGCAGATAGGTTCACGGCTTTGCCTTGCAATACTTCGCAACGTCGCTCGCGGACGTTTCAAGGTTGGATTGCGCGGAACGCAGGGCTGAGAATTCGGCGGCGCAATCGGCGCCGCCCGTGCTCCGGCCGAGACAGGCCGAATACTGGCCGAGGCGCTGGTTCACATCCGCCAGCGAGTTTTTGTAGCCCGTCTGGGCGACCCCACAATAGGAGGGGTCGGGCGGCCGATTGCTGCAACCCACTGCCAAAAGTGCCAGCAATGCCAGAACCGCCGCACCAGCCGCAACCCTGGTCATGAACCGATTCCCTGCTCCTTGGACATGCGGGGCTCGTTACCACGATCGGAGCCGGAGCTCATGTGACAGAAATGGCGAAATCGACGAAGGCGGGAAGCCCGGTCAACCGCGCCAGACGCGGTACTCGGTCCAGGTGACAGCGGCCAGCAGGACGCCGGCGATCACCGCCTGGACCAGAAACCCGCTATCGGCAAAGGCCAGGGTCATGGCCAGCAGGATGAGCGGCAGGAGGATGAACCAGGCCGAAACCAGAAGCCCGACCAGCGCGCCGATACCGAGCAGCGCTGTGAGCCCGACAAGGATGGAAAGGAATATAGCGGTGGCGTCCATCGGATCTCCCCTGCGCCCAGTATAGGGCCGGGCACGGGCCGCGAGAATGCCCGTTCGAGACCAGCCGGCTAGAGCGCTTCCGCCATAGGCGGAATCGCTCTAGGCCCTGCTTTTGTTACGCTCAAGCGCCGGGCGGGCTTCAGGGCAGGGTGCACTCCCGTGCACCTGCTCTATTCGCTGGGCGCCGGCGTCGCGGGTTTCGGCAGGTTGTTGCATTTCCCGAGGGCCTTCAGGGCCTGGTTCACCGGCCCGCCCCAGAGGAGCATGTAGTCGTGGGCGTGGATCGCAGCCCGCGCCTTGCCGGGCGTCACGTCCTTGATGTCGATGATCATGATGGTCGAGCCGCCGTAATTGCCGATGACTGTGATCTCGGCGAAGTCGGCTAAGCGCACCACTTCCGCGCCGGCGAAGGTGGCGGAGAGCTGGTCCCTTGCGCAAGGCGTCACCACCTTCCAGCCGGAATCGAAGTCGAAGGTCGCGTCGGGGTCCTCCGCGCGAACCCCGCCGATCGGCATGCAGCCGGCGAGCAGCACGAGCAACCCCGCCGACAAGATCGCCGCCCGCATCATCCTCATCCCGCCGCCCGCCGATTCACGCCATCGAGCATCCACGAGGGGTCTCGCCACCGCAAGTGCATCCCGCCGGTCACCTGGCGCCCTTTCCAGCTAGGACCCGGTCCACTGCCCCGAAGACCACAGGGTTGAGGGCGATCGAGAACAGCGCTCCGGCCACGATCAGCCCCTCCCCTTGCGCCGGCAGCAGACCGAGGTTCTCGCCCAGCACGGCAAGGATGAAGGAAAATTCCCCGACCTGGGCGAGGCTGGCTGAAATCGTGAGCGCCGTCCTCTTGCCGTGGCCGAAGGCGCGCACCGTCAGGAAGGCGATGAGGGACTTGCCAAGCATCACGATCGCCAGCACCTCTGCGACCTGCACCGGGGTGTCGATCAGGATCCGCGGATCGAACAGCATGCCGACGGAGACGAAGAACAGCGCGCCGAAGGCGTCCTGAAGAGGGCGCGCCTCCTCCTGGGCGCGACGGCTGAGATCGGAGGCATTGATCACGATACCGGCGAAAAAGGCACCAAGCGCGAAGGAGACCCCGAAGAGCTCGGCAGCAGCGACGGCCACGCCGAGAGCCGCGGCCAGGGTCGCCAGGGTGAACAGCTCGCGCGAGCCCGTGCGCGCCACCTGATCCAGGAGCCAGGGCAGCAGGCGCGCGCCGAGGACCAGCATGATCAGCAGAAAGGCGACGACCTTGGCGAGGGTGAGCCCGATCGACCAGAGGATGGTGGCATGGCCGGACTCCACATCGCCGATGTCGAGGCCGATGTCATGGGGCGTGCCACCCAGCGGCACGGCGAGCGCCGGCAGCAGGACGAGCACGATCACAGTGACCAGATCCTCCACGACCAGCCAGCCGACGGCGATATGGCCCTCCGGCGTGGCGAGCGACCCTCGCCCTTCGAGCGCCCGCAACAGCACCACGGTGCTGGCGACGGAGAGCGCAAGGCCGAAGACCAGGGCCGCACCGGGCGACCATCCCCAGTAGAGAGCCAGCGCACCGCCCATCACCGTGGCGGCGATGATCTGCAGGATGGCGCCGGGCACGGCGATCCGCCGCACGGCCAGCAGGTCGCGCAGGGAGAAATGGAGCCCCACGCCGAACATGAGCAGGATGACGCCGATCTCGGCCAATTGCGGAGCCAGATGCTTGTCGGCGACGAAGCCCGGCGTGAAGGGGCCGACCGCCATGCCCGCGAGCAGATATCCCACGATGGGCGACAATCCCAGCCGCGCCGCGACGAAGCCTCCCAGCAGCGAGTAGCCGAGCCCGGCGGCAACGGTCGAGATCAGGGCGACGTCATGGGGCAAGGAGGCTGCTCTTCAGGGCGGGGATGCGGCGGCGGCGCGATGTTGCATGTCACGGAGACACCTTCATGATTCCCATATGTATCAATAGTTAGCTTGTTTAATATGTTGGGATTCTCGTTTTGGGCACTCACGGGGCACTCACCGAGCGGAATTTCGGCTCGGTTTTGGCCCCTGGGCACCCGCCG
>DATFRE010000417.1:0-4273 GCA_035263545.1 Dongiaceae bacterium | reverse complement strand
GCCGCTCAGCGCCCTCAGCGGCGGCTGGCGCCGGCTGGTGCTGATCGCCCGCGCCGCGGTGGCGGAGCCCGATCTCCTGCTGCTGGACGAGCCGACCAACCATCTCGACCTCGCCAAGATCCTCCGGCTGGAAGCCTGGATGCGCGACAAGCTGGCGGCACCCTTCATCCTCGTTAGCCATGACCGCACGCTGCTGGACCGCACGACCGAGCGCACGTTGATCCTGCGCGATGGCCGCGTGCATGCCTTCGATGCGCCCTGCAGCCGGGCGCGCGAGCTCCTGACTGAGCGCGACGTCGCCGCGGCCCGGGCGCGTGCCGCGGAGGAGGATGAGATCCGGCGTTTGGAGGCCAGCGCCAAGCGCCTGGCGAGCTGGGGCAAGGTCTTCGACAATGAGAAGTTCTCGCGCCGTGCCAAGAGCATGGAGAAGCGGATCGACAAGCTGCGCGGCGAGCTGACGGTCGTCGCCCGCGAGGACCGGCGCGATCTCCGCCTGGCCGACGAGACCGCGCAGGCGGAGATTCTCATGCGCTGCCGGGGCCTGACCGTTGCGGCTCCCGATGGCCGCCGCCTTTTCGGCATCGATCGGCTCCATCTCGCTCGTGGTGAGCGCCTCGCAATCCTCGGCCGCAACGCGAGCGGAAAATCCACCCTGCTGCGCCGGCTGATGGAGGAGGCCCTGGCACGGCGCGAGCAGCTCGCCTCGACCGCCGAGGCCTATTTCAGCCCCCAGGCGAAGGTCGGCTATTTCGACCAGGAGCTGACGCGGCTGCCTGCCGATCGCGGCCTGTTCGAATTCTTTCTCCACAGCTTCGACATCGGCGACCAGCCCATGCGCCGCGAGCTGGCCCGCGCCGGCTTTCCCGTCATCGAGCAGCAGCGCCGGATCGGCGAGCTCAGCGGCGGGGAGCGGGCACGGCTCCTGTTCCTGCTGCTGAAGCTGGAGCGGCCCAACCTCCTGATCCTGGACGAGCCGACCAATCATCTCGACATCGAGGGCCGCGACCGGCTGGAGGCGGAGATCCTGGAAAAGGACCTCTCGGCCGTCCTCGTCTCCCACGACCGCAGGTTGATCGAGGCCGTGGCCACACGCTTTTTGGTGATTGAGCGCGGCCGACTCAAGGAGATCGAGGGGCCGGGAGATTTTTATGACTCCTTGATGGCGGGAGACTCGGCGTAGTCTCAAGAGCAATGGTGTGCGATCCCGAGTTCCTCAAGGAAGTCCCGCTGTTCAAGCTCCTGGCCGAGGACGAGCGCGTGAGCCTCGCCGGCGCCATGGAGCTGCAGCGGGTGCCGGCTGGGGGGCTTCTCTTCGACTTCGGCGATCCGGGCGACCGGATGTTCATCGTCCGCCATGGCAGCGTCGAGATCTCCGCCCAGGACCTCATGGGCCAGAAGATCGTGCTCGAGACCGCCGGTGAGGGCGCGCAGTTCGGCGAGCTCGCGCTCTTCGATGGCGGCGCCCGCACGGCCAGAGCAGCGGCCGCCGAGGACAGCGAGCTGATGGTCCTCGACCGCGAGAACCTCGTCGCCTTCCTGCGCCACCATCCGGAGGCGGGGCTGGAGATGCTGGGCATCATGTCCCGGCGCATCCGTGAGACCAATCTCCGGCTCCGCCGGCTCGCTGCCCGCAATGCCAGCGAGGAGATAGCGCAGAAGCAGACGCCGCTCCAGCGTGCCATCGACTGGGTCGCGGCCTTCAGCGGCTCCGTGCCCTTCCTCGCGATCCATGCCGGGTTCTTCACCCTCTGGATCGGCTGGAACATCCTCCTGCCGCCCTTCGATCCCTATCCCTTCGGCCTCCTCACCATGGCCGTCTCCCTCGAGGCGATCATACTCTCGGTGCTCGTGCTGCTGAGCCAGAACCGGCAGGCGGCCAAGGATCACCTGCGCGACGATATCGAATACGACGTCAATCTGAAGGCTGAGATGGAAGTCGCCCATCTGCATGAGAAGGTCGACCATCTGAACGCGACCATGGCCGGCCGCCTCGAGCATCTGGAAAAGCTTCTCTCCCGCCGCCAAATCGCGGAGTAGGGGTTCCCACACGTCATGGCCGGGCTTGGCCCGCGGCTGTCCGGTTGCGGCACTGGTCACTCTCTCTGCCGTCATGGCCGGGCGAAGTCCCGGCCATCCACGTCGATCCGCAAGAACCGCCGCATCTGGCAAGCCTCGCTCCCTCCGCCGTCATCGCCGTCTCGCGACCAGTCGGGACTCGGGATCGCGCTTGTCGGTGCCCCTCTTCTCGTCATGCTCAGGCTTGGCCCGAGCATCCACGTCTTGGGGCACCTCCATGCCTGGGAAATACCGATAAAACCTGGCCAGATGCCATTCTGGAGGCGGACAAACTCGTGGATGGTCGGCCTCCGCCGACCATGACGGTCGAGAGAGCGCGGCTCACCGGCTTCAACCGGACAGCCGCGGGACAAGCCCGAGCATGAGGGGAAGAGGGGCCTAGGTGAACGCCTTGAAGGCGATGAGGGTGAAGGTGTCCTTGACGCCGGGCAGCGTCTGGATCGTCTCGTTGACGAAATGCCCGATATCCTGATCGTCGGAGAGATAGCATTTCATCAGCAGGTCGTACTGGCCGGAGGTGGAATGGATCTCCGAGACCTGCTCGACATTCTCCACCGCTTCGTCGGCCACCTTGTAGGCCTGGCCGAGCTCGCATTTCACCATGACGAAGATGGTCTTCACCGCGCCGCTCCTGCTAGCTGCCCGCGGCAGAGCTTGCGGCGCGGATCGTGAAAGCGCAAGCCGTCAGCTGACCAGCGCCGTCACGTGACGGCCGCCTTCTGCGCGAAGCGCGGCTCCTGCCAGAGCCCCTCGCGCCAGATCGCCGCCAGCCGGTCGACGGCGTCGAAGATCTCGACATAGGCAAGGGTCAGCGGCGTGAAGCCGAAACGGATGATGTCCGGGGCGCGGAAATCCGGCACCACGCGCCGGGCTCTCAGCGCCTGGGTCAGCGCATAGCCCTCGGCATGGCGATAGGCGAGATGGCTGCCGCGCATACCATGCTCGCGGGTCGTCAGCAGCTCGAGCCCCATATCCGCGCAGCGCTCATCAACGAGGCGGGCGAAGAGATCCATCTGCGCCTCGGCCTTCGCGCGGATGCGCGGCATATCCGCCTCGATCAGGAGGTCGAGGGCGGCGTCCAGCGCCGTCATGGCCAGCACCGAGGGCGTGCCCGAGAGCGCCCGCTTGATGCCGGGCGAAGGGCGGTAATGCGCCTCGAACTCGAAGGGCGCGGCATGGCCCATCCAGCCGGCCAGCGGCTGGGTGAAGAGCGGATGCCAGCGCCGGGCGACGAAGACATAGGCCGGCGCGCCGGGCCCGCCATTGAGGAACTTGTAGCCGCAGCCCACGGCGAAATCGGCCTTCCCCAGCGCAACGGGAATGGCGCCGGCGCTATGGCAGAGATCCCAGAGGATGAGCGCGCCCTTGGCATGGGCCGCTTCCGTCAGCGCGGGCATGTCGCTCAGCGCCGATGTGCGGTAATCGACATGGCTGATGGACACCACGGCCACATCCTCGGTGATGGCCTTGGCGACATCATCGGCGAGCCGCACCTCGACATCGCCCAGCAGATGGTCCAGGCCCTCGGCCATGTAGATATCTGTCGGGAAATTGCCGGCCTCGGTCAGGATGACCCGCCGGCCGGGGCGAAGCTTGAGCGAAGCGGCCAGGAGCTTGAACAGGTTGATCGAGGTCGAATCGGTCGCGATGACCTCATCGGCCTCGGCGCCGATGAGCCTGGCGATCTTGGCGCCCACGCGCTGGGGAAGCTGAATCCAGCCGGCCTCCGTCCAGCTCTCGATCAGCCCTTCGCCCCATTCGTTTTCCAGCGCCTCGACGACGCGTCGGCTCGCGGCCCAGGGCAGCATGCCCAGCGAATTGCCGTCGAAATAGAGCAGGTCGCGCGGCCGGCGGAAACGGGCGAGGAAGGGCGCCAGTGGATCGGCCGCATCGAGGGCGGCGCAATCCTCGCGGCTCAGCTTCTTGGACATGATCGTTCCGAGAGGGACATCCGGTTCTTCGGCCGCGATGCTAACATCGCTGCGACCGTCGAGGCGAGAGCAAGGAAGGCGATGCGGGGCTTGCGGGAGATCAAGGCGCTGACTGTGGGGGCCCTCGCGCTCTATCCGCTGCTGGTCGCCTTCGGCAACATCACCGATTACGAGGCGAACTTCGTCTTCCTCCAGCATGTCATGAGCATGGACACGATCTTCCCGGGCAATACGCTGATGTACCGGGCCGTCACCTCGCCGGCGCT
>DATFRE010000416.1:0-13648 GCA_035263545.1 Dongiaceae bacterium | reverse complement strand
GAACTACCGTGTCGTCATCGTGCCTGAGCAGACGGCGAACATGCGTGACACGCTGCAGACTCTCGCCCGCATCCTGCCGCTGAGCAACGAGGAGATCGACCGGCTGGTGCGCGACCGGGCGCGCCAGCGCGCCTTCCTTCCGATGACGGTGAAGGCCAATCTGGACTGGGACATGGTCTCGCGCGTGGAGGTCAATCTTCCCGACCTTCCCGGCGCCAGCATCGAAGTGGATCAGAGCCGTTCCTATCCCTTCGGCGGCACGACATCCCATGTGCTGGGTTATGTGGGTACGCCGGCGGAGAACGAAGTGGGCGATGATCCGCTGCTGCAGCTTCCCGGCTTCCGCATCGGCAAGAGCGGGCTTGAAAAGGTCTATGACACCAAGCTGCGCGGCACAGCGGGAACCAGCGAGGTCGAGGTCAATGCGCTGGGCCGCATCATTCGCGAGCTCGACCGTCATGAGGGCAAGCCGGGGGCGGAGCTTGTCAGCACCCTCGACATCGGGCTGCAACAATACGTCCAGCAGCGCCTGTCGGCGCAGCCGAGCGCCTCAGCGGTGGTGCTCGACATCATCACGGGCGATGTGCTGGCCATGGGCTCGACGCCGAGCTTCGATCCCGCCGTCTTCAACCGCGGGCTCAGCACCGCCGACTGGCAGGACCTCAGCACCGATCCCGGCCATCCGCTGATCAACAAAGCCATGGCAGGGCAATATCCGCCCGGCTCCACCTTCAAGACCATGACGGCCATGGCCGCCCTCGAGGCGGGCGTCGATCCGAGCTACAGCGTCTTCTGCCCCGGTTTCTTCAATCTCGGCAATCTCAGCTTCCACTGCTGGTGGAAAGGCGGCCACGGCACCCTCGACATGCTCGGTGGGATCAAGCATTCCTGTGACGTCTATTTCTACGATCTCGCCCGCAAGATCGGCATCGATACCCTTGCCGGCATGGCGAGGCGCTTCGGGCTCGGCCAGCCCACGGGCATCGATCTGCCGGGCGAAAAGGCGGGGCTGATTCCCGATACGGCCTGGAAGAAGGCGACCCTCAAGGACAGCTGGCATCCGGGCGAGACGGTGATCGCCGGCATCGGTCAGGGCTTCATCCAGGCCACGCCCCTTCAGCTCGCGGTGATGACGGCGCGGCTTGCCAATGGCGGCTTTGCCCTGAAGCCCCGCCTGGTCCGGCCCGCCAGGCTGACCGATGAGACGGGACCCGATCCCGCCGCGATCCAGTTCGCGCCCATGGGCGTCCACCCGAACCATGTCAAGCTGGTCTGGGAAGGGATGCGCAGGGTGGTAAACGATCCCGACGGCACCGCATTTGGCGCCCGCATCAGCCAGCCCGGCATGGAGATGGCCGGCAAGACCGGCAGCGCGCAGGTCCGGCGGATCACCATGGCGGAGCGCCTGATGGGCGTGCGCAAGAACGAACAACTGCCCTGGGCCATGCGCGACCACGCCCTCTTCATCGCCTTCGCACCGGTACAGCAGCCGCGCTACGCCTGCTCGGTCGTGGTCGAGCACGGCTCGGCCGGTGCGCGATACGCAGGCCCCATCGCTCATGACATCCTGCTGGAATGCCAGCTTCGCGATCCGGCGCGCCCGCCCCAGGGGCGCCGGCTGGCCGCGGCAGGTTAGGCATGGCCAGCTTCTCCTCATTCTCCAGCGGCTCGGGCAATGTCAATCTGACGATTGCGGAGAAGCTGCGCCATTTCAGCTGGAGCTTCCTACTGATTATCACCGCCGTCGCCTGCCTCGGCTTCGCCATGCTCTATTCGGCGGCGGACGGCAACACCGACCCCTGGATGTCACGCCAGGCGGCGCGCTTTGCGGCCGGTCTCTGCGTCCTCATCGCTGTCGCGCTGATCGATTTCCGCTTCTGGCTGCGCTACGCCTACGCGCTCTACGGCATCATTTTCCTGTTCCTGATCTATGTGGAAATCGCAGGTCATTCCGGCATGGGGGCCCAGCGCTGGATTGCCATCGGGCCTCTGCAGATCCAGCCCTCCGAGATGATGAAGATCGCGCTAGTTCTGGCGCTGGCCCGGTATTTCCATGGCCTCAGCTATGAGGAGATCGGCAAACCCCACTACCTGATCATCCCCACCCTGATGGTCTTCCTGCCCGCTGGCCTGGTGCTGATGCAGCCCGATCTCGGCACCGCAGGCATGCTGATCCTGGGCGGCGCCCTACTGTTCTTTGCCGCCGGCGTCAGGCTCTGGAAGTTCGCCCTCGTCATCCTGGGCGCGGTGGCGGCTGTGCCGGTGGCCTGGAAATTCCTGCATGATTATCAGAAGGAACGAATCCTCACCTTTCTCGACCCCGAGAGCGATCCGCTTGGCGCCAGCTATCACATCATGCAATCCAAGATCGCGTTCGGCTCCGGCGGCCTCTTCGGCCGGGGCTTCCTCCAGGGTTCCCAAAGCCATCTGAGCTTCCTGCCCGAGCGCCAGACCGATTCGATCTTCGCCATGCTGGCGGAGGAGCTGGGCATGGTCGGAGGGCTGGTGCTGCTGGGACTCTATGCGCTGCTGATCGGCTATGGGATCGCGATCGCACTGCGCAGCCGCAACCAGTTCGGCCGGCTGATCGCCGTCGGTCTCTCCTGCAACCTGTTCCTCTATGTCTTCATCAACATGGCCATGGTCATGGGGTTGATCCCCATGGTGGGGGTACCTCTACCGCTGATCTCCTATGGCGGCACGGCCATGCTGACGGTGCTGACGGGTTTCGGCCTCATCATGTCGGTCTATGTGAACCGCGACATGCGCATTGGCCGGCTGGGCGGGGTGCCGGAGGATTGAGCGGGGGCCATCGACCGCGGTCGACCGCTCTAACCGATTGATTTGATTGGTGGGCCGCGTAGGACTCGAACCTACGACCCGCTGATTAAGAGTCAGCTGCTCTACCAACTGAGCTAGCGGCCCGCCGAGGGAAGGCGGGCATATAGCAAAGCGCCCCGGCTTTGTCGATAGCGCGATCGATGCCTATACAAATGGAGCCAATAGGCCATGATCGCAGGCTGCCATGACGACGGTCGCTGGCTGCCGCCGGCATTGCGAGGAACTAGGGTGCTTCCCCGGCCCGAGGAGCTGACGCTCTACCGAGAACGGCCCGTCGAGGTCATTGTGCTGACCGGATTTCTCGGCAGCGGCAAGACGACGCTCTTGCGCCGGCTCCTGTCTTCGGCCGCTTTCTCGGATGCTGCCGTGATCATCAATGAATTCGGCCCCGAGCCTCTCGATCATCTCCTGGTCGAGCATGGCGAGGATCTAACGAGCGTCATCGAGGGTGGATGCCTCTGCTGCCTTCCGCCGAATCGCCTCATTTCGCTGATGGCCGAGATGATGCGGCGCCACTATCTCGGTGAGCTACCCTTCTTCAGGAGGCTGGTCATCGAGACAAGCGGTCTCGCCGATCCGGCTCCTCTCCTTCAAAGCTTCGCCAACGATCCCTTGCGGTTGGGGCGCTACAAGCTGAGGGCTGTCATTACCACAATCGACGGCCATAAGCCTGATCCGGCGTTGCTCTCCTTCGGCGTAGCGGCGAGGCAGCTCGCCGCCGCCGATATCGTCGTTCTGACGAAGACCGATCTCATGGTTCACCTGACGGCGACGTGGCTGAAAAGCGAGATCGAGGCTCGTAGCTCAGCTCGCGTCTTTGACTCCGATGGCGAATTTGTCGATCTGCTCGCTGCAGTCACTTCGGAGGCAAGGCTGCACCCTCTGGGCGATCCGGATTCGCCAACTCTTCCCCACCAGGAGGATGGGCAGATTTATGCGGCGATCTCCCGACAACTCTCCCATACCGTCGAAGTCAGCCGGCTCCAGGCTTGGCTATCTGAGATTGCCACGAACCTCGGCCCTCGATTGCTGCGCCTCAAGGGCCTCGTCAGAATAGCGGGCCTCGAGGGGTCGCTCGAGATGCAGGCTTCCGGCGGGCACGTCTTTCCGTTTCGCCAAATCTCGGTTTCCGCGCCGAGCATCGTCACCATCATCGTCGAGAAGCAAGATGCGGAATTCGCCGATGCCCGACTGCGAGCCCTCGCCGGGATTTCGCTCCAGCCCGACCTGGCCGGCCAAGGACCGCAGGTCGCCGCCCCATGAGCGCGCCGGATGTAGATGCTCTGAAGAACGGCGTCCGCACGGCGTTCGCCGGGCTTCGGCCCGTCATCGAGCAGCATTTCCATGCACTCTGGGCGGAGCCCGAGCTCCCTGCCATGGAATGGCGTGCCGCCGAACTTCTCTGCAGCTGGCTCGAGGCAAGCGGGTTCAAGATATTGCGGGGCAGCGGGGGAATTCCGACCGCCTTCCTCGCGCAGTTTGGTACCGGCGATAGTCCCTGCGTCGGCATCCTCGCCGAATACGATGCCCTTCCTGGATTGGATAACGACGCCTCGCCGGTCCGAAAGCCCCGCGGGAAGGCGGCGGGACACGCTTGCGGCCATAACCAGATCGGGCCCGCCAATGTCGGCGCTGCCATCGCTGCGGCAAAGGCGCTTTCGCAGGCAGGCCTGCCGGGGCGGATTGTCGTGCTGGGATGCCCGGCGGAGGAAATTCTCTGGGGCAAGACCCTGATGCTGGAGCGGGGCCTGTTCGACGAATGCGACGCCCTGCTGACCAGCCACGGCGATTACCAGAACGGCGTTCTCTCGCGCCCCTGCCAGGCGGTCGCCCAGGGCGAGATGATCTTCTATGGCGTCGCGGGGCATGCCGGAACCGTTCGGCGGCAGAATGCGCTCGATGCGGCCGAGCTGGCAGTCCAGTCCATCGAGCGCCTGCGTGCCCATAATTTTCCCGACACGATCGTCGAGCACGTCCTTCGTGTGGCCGGCGTGCATCCGGGAATCACGCCGGATGAAAGCCGTGTCTGGCTGTCCTCGCGTCAGCAGGACTTCGAGCGGGTATGGGAAGTCTATGAATTTGCCGTCGGTGTGTGCCGGCGGGCCGCCGAGATGACGGGAACGAGCTTTCGTCATCAATTCATCGCTGCCAGCCGGGGATATCTTGCCAACGATACATTGGCCGAGGTGCTGTTCCGATCGCAGCAAGAAGTAGGGGCGCCACGCTGGACAGCGGAGGGGCTCGACTGGATGCGCCAGCTCGCTTTGGCTTGCGCGCCGCGCGATCAGTTCTTCCTCGACCAGGAAATCGGCCTGCATAGGGAGGGCATCGACCCTTACGGGCAGGATGACGGCGAGGTCAGCTGGCGCATCCCCCTGGCCCGTGTCAATTGGGCGGTTCCCCGGCAAGTGCCGTTGCATCACTGGGCCCTTTCGGCGCTCTCGGGCCACGCTGCGAGCTATCCGGGGCCGATCATGGCGTCGGAAGTTCTGGCCCTTGGCGCCGCGGAGCTCATCGCGAGCCCCGATATTCTGAGGCGGGCGAAGGAAGAGCTTGCGCAACGTATCAATGGCAAGGTGCTGACGGCGCCCCGGGTGGGCGCCAAGCGGACACTCATCGAGAATCCGCAGAGCTTCTGGGACTGCAGCTGGGTCGAGGATTGAGGCTGCCGCCGCCTTCAGCAAGAGGCAATGCCGAGGCGCCAATGGCACGATATTCTCGTGGTAAGATCGCGGGTGAGCTGACCTGCGAGTTTTCCATCACAGTCATCCGGGACCTGTATGACAGGCTCATTCACCACGGATCCCCATAGCACCCACACCGGACGGGGTAGCGGCCCTCACCAAAGAAGCCACCGGATCACCATCTGTTGCGCGATCGGCGTGATGCTCGGCGTCTTCGCGGCAACGAAGGCATGGGCTCAAACGGGGGCGCAGCCATCGCCGCCCGCGGCGGCCGGCCCCCAATTGGGACCGATGACCCAGGAACAGCTGGAAATGGCAGCGCGGTTCGAAGAGTGCCGCCGAAAGCTGCAAGAGGAACGAACCAGCGGGCCGATCGCGGACCTTCGGTTCGGATCGACGGCGATCGAGATCGATGTCGACGGCGCACGGTGGAAGGCCATGCCCTTCGACACCAAGCTCGCCCTGGTGCGGACGATCTCCTGTTATGCCGTAGCCGGAAATCCCAGGTTGAATGCGCGCGTGCAGGTACTCGACCACCTCGACCAAAAGAAGCTCGGCTATTACGACGGCGCGGTGTTGAAGCTTCAGTGAGGTTCCGTCCGCTAGGGCTAGTCCCGGTCCTAGTGAGGGACTCTAGTCGCGGGGAATGGGCTGCGGCTGCCTGAGGGACTAGGCCCGGCGCATGCCCATCACGAGCAGGACGACGCCGGCCCCAAGGGCGGCAACGCCCGCAATGTCAGGGATGGCGATGCTGTGCTCCTCGCTGACGGAGGCGGTGACGGGGCCCACATCGAGGACCTTCTTCTGGGTGGTGAACGAGATATGTCCGAGGGCGAGTCCCGCCAAACTAAGGACGATCAGCACGAGGCCGAGCACGGCCAGAGGTTTCACCATAAGCCTTCCAAACGGGATTGGCGTGCTACGACCAACCCGGGAGGCGCGATAAGGTTCCGCTGTCGAGGATATGGGAACAGGGAAGCGCTCTAATATCCTCCGTGACTGTTGGTCCCGACAGGTGGCAGATCGCTGTAGATCTGCGGCATGTCCCCGCTTCTCGGCCGCTGATATTCCTCGTCGTTGGCGGGGCAGCCTGCAAGCGTCAGAGTCGCGATGAGCAGGGCAGCCAGGGCGGCGATCTTGCGCATGTGACGATACCTTCGAACTGAGCTAGGTCCCCTATTTTCGCACCGATCCGGCCCCGGAAGAACAGGTAACTTGCCGGTCAGGCTGCGTCGAAGCGGCCCCGGGCAGCAAAGCCCGCCAGGGCCTCCATATAGGGCTCGATTTCCAGCCCCTGGTCGCGGAGCCAATCGGGATTGTAATAGCTGTGCAGGTAGCGCTCCCCCGAATCGCAGATCATGGTGACGACGCTCCCCGTCTCGCGGCGCGCCAGCATCTCGGCCGCGAGCTGGAGCGCGCCATAGACATTCGTGCCCGTCGATCCGCCGCATTTGCGCCCGAGCACCGACTGCAGCCACCAGATGGTCGCGATGCTGGCTGCATCGGGGACCGCCATCATGCGGTCGATGACGGCCCGCTGGAAGGAGGGCTCGACCCGAGGTCGCCCGATACCTTCGATGCGCGAACCGTGCTCGCCGGTCAGGCTCCGATCGCCGGTTCGGAAATAGTCGAAGAAGACGGAATTCTCGGGATCGACCACGCAGAGCTGGGTGATGCCATAGAGCCCGGGCTGGTAGCGAATGTAGCGCCCGATGGTGGAGGAGGTGCCCCCGGTACCGGCGCTCACCACGACCCAGCGAGGAATCGGAAAGCGCTCCCGCTCGAGCTGGGTGAACATGCTCTCGGCGATGTTGTTGTTGCCGCGCCAGTCGGTCGCCCGCTCGGCATAGGTGAACTGGTCGAGATAGTGCCCCTTGACCCGATCGGCCAGGGTACGGGCCTCGGCATAGATCTCTCTCGGCTCGACCCGGTGGCATTCGCCGCCATAGAACTCGATCTGAGCAATCTTCTCCGCCGCGGTCGCGTGAGGTACGACGGCGATAAAGGGCAGGCCGAGGAGGCGGGCGAAATAAGCCTCCGATATGGCGGTGCTGCCGGAGGAGGATTCGATAAGGGGTGTACCCCTGCGGATCCAGCCGTTGCAGAGGCCGTAAAGGATGAGGGATCGCGCGAGGCGATGTTTGAGACTGCCCGAGGGATGCGTCGATTCATCCTTAAGGTAGAAGTCGATGTTCGCGAGGCAAGGCAGATCGAGCTTGATCAGATGGGTGTCGGAGGAGCGGTTGAAATCCGCGGCGATCTTACGCATGGCCTCCGAGACCCAGTCGCGGCCCGGTCCGTCGAGCCCTCGGTCGATCTCGGGCGGACTCACGATCCCTGTCATGCCCCCTCGGCCCATCGGTCATTCACCATGAGCCTGTGCTGGCCATTCCGGCCCAGGGCGCCTTGGGCGGCAGCGGATCGCCATCTTGCAGAAGCTCGATGGAGATGCCGTCGGGGGAGCGTACGAAGGCCATCTGGCCGTCCCGGGGCGGCCGGTTGATGGTGATCCCCGCTGTCGCGAGGCGGTCGCAGACCGCATAGATATCGTCCACGGCGAAGGCCAGATGACCAAAATTGCGCCCGCCCGTATAGGCCTCGGAATCCCAGTTGTAGGTGAGCTCGATCAGCGGGGACCGGTCGGTCTCGGCCGAAGCCAGATCCGCGGGTGCCGCCAGATAGATGAGGGTGTAGCGGCCGCTCTCGCTGGTATAGCGCTCCACCTCCCTGAGGCCCAGCTTGGCACAGAAAAAATCGAGCGACTTGTCGATGTCGCTGATCCGGATCATGGTGTGGAGATACTTCACTTGCCCGGCCTCCTCTGCATCGCCGTTCCCCGATGGGCAATTCCTATGACGGCGGGTGCCGATCGCGCAAGGCCCGGGCCGAAGGCGAGGAGGTCGAGGATATGAAATCCCGAATGCCGGCTTCGTGGCTGATGCCCATCCTGCGCCGCCTTCTCGGGGTCGCCGCCCTGCTGGCTCTGCTGCCGCTGGCCGGCGCTGCAACGACCGATCTCGGCGCACCCGGCGGCTCGCTCCGCGGCCAGCTCCTGATCGCGGCACCCGAAATGGACGACCCGCGGTTCGTTCATGCGGTCATCCTGATGGTGCAGCATGACCAGGGTGGGGCGCTCGGCATCATCATCAACCGACCGGTGGGGGAGGTCACCTATGCCGACCTGCTGAAGGCGATCGGTACGACCGGCAGCCCGGTTCCGGGCAAGCTGCGCATCTTTGCCGGCGGGCCGGTGGAGCTAAATGCCGGCTTCGTGCTGCACAGCACCGAGTATCATCGGCCGGAGACCCAGCAGATCGACGGCAAGGTGGCCATGACTGCCAGCCCCGATGTCCTGCGCGACATCGCCGAGGCCAAGGGCCCGAAGAAGAGCCTGGTCGCCTTCGGCTATGCCGGCTGGGGGCCGGGGCAGCTCGAATCGGAGCTCATGCGCCATGACTGGTTCACCGCCGACGAGGATCCGGCCCTCGTCTTCGACGACGATCGCGCCCTGGTGTGGAAGGATGCGATGAACCGCCGGTCCCAGTCACTCTAGCGCGCGTCCGACGAAAGAATTCAGACCTGTGCGCTCTCGGGGCGGCGGCTGGGAAGCCTGAGCGCCAGTAACAGGGCGGCCAGCATCACCAGCGCGCCGGCGAGAAAGGGTCCGCTGCGCCCGAAACCGGCAAAGGCGACGCCGGCCAGCGCCGGCCCCAGGATCCGGGCCAGGCTGGCAGCGGCCTGAGAGATGCCCAGGGTCGCGCCGCGCTCCGCATCCGGTGCGCGCAATGAGATCAGGCTGGAGAGGGATGGATTGCTGACCCCGGCGCCATAGGCCAGCAACGCCATGGCCACCAGCAGGAGCACCAGCGAATGGACGAAGGGAATGGCCAGGAGGCCAAGGCCAAGAGCCACGGCGCCCTGGACTACAAGGTGGCTCTCCCCGAAGCGCCGCGCCAGGCGGCGGATCAGCCCGCCCTGGACAAGGGCGGCCAGGATCCCGGTATAGGCGAAGACATAGCCGTTCTGGGCCGGGCCCCAGCCGAAGGCGCGCTCGGACCACAGCGCGAAGGTCGATTCCATGCCGGCGAAAACGAAGGTCACCAGAAAGAGCAGGATGACGGTGAGGCGGAGATGTGGATCGCCGAGGCCCGCGGCCAGCACGGAGAGCCGGCTCGGCCGCTTCTGCTGCCTGAGGGCCGCCCGATGGGCAGGATCCAGAGATTCCTGGAGCGCTGCCGCCGCGAAAAGGAAGGCGAGAAAAGAAAGCCCTGCCGCCGCCAGCCCGGGTCCAATGAAGCGAGGTGCCGCCGGGTTCGCACCGCCCAAAAGACCGCCGATGGCGGGACCCAGGATGAAGCCGAGGCCGAAGGCCGCCCCGATCAGCCCCATGCCATGGGCCCGTTTTTCCGGGGGCGTGACATCGGCGATATAGGCCTGCGCGGCGGCGATGTTGCCCGCCATGATCCCGGCGAAGGCTCTGGCCGCGAAGAGCGCCCAGAGCGATTGCGCGAAGGCGATCCAGAGATAGGAGAGCGCGATGCCCATGAGGCTTGCCAGCAGCACCGGCTTGCGTCCATGGCGGTCGCTGAGCCCGCCCCAGAGAGGTGCCGAGAAGAACTGCATGAAGGAATAGATCGCCATCAGCAACGTGACGGTCTCGGGCGAGGCCTGGAAATGCTCGGCATAGAATGGCAGCAGCGGCATGATGATGCCGAAACCCACCAGATCCACGAAGACCGTGAGAAAGATGGCCGCCAAGGGACTGATTTTCTTCATTTGCCTGTCTTCGCCGATCCGGCCGACGCCGCCGGCCCATGGTTAGGCCGGAACCGAGCGGCGGGCAATTGCCCAATTGTCGGCCGCTTGCAAGCGCGCCGCGGCATGTCATCGCAGCCTCTCCGGGCAGCGATCAAAGCCATTGATCCAACGGGAAAATGCGCGCAGGTTCGAGGCCGATCATGGATCTGCCCCCGCAAGACCCAAAGCCGCGTGCCCGGCGGCGCCGGCGGCACGTCATCGCCGTCCTGGGCTCCCTCGCGCTGGTGGGGGCGGCGAGCCTGCTCACGGCCTATTCAGCGACCCTCTATCGGATCTTCTGCGAGGCCACGGGCTATCTTGGCACCACCCAACGGGTGGCCAGCGACCAGAGCGAGACGCGGCCCGAAACCATGGTGGTGCGCTTCGACACCAGCATCGCCCCGGACCTGCCCTGGCGGTTCGAGCCCGAGCAGCCTCAGGTCACGGTTCATCTCGGGGAGCAGACGCTGGTCTATTTCCGCGCGACCAATCTCTCGAAGGATGCCATGGTCGGCCATGCGAGCTTCAATGTGCAGCCCGATGCCGTTGGCCGCTACTTCAACAAGATCCAATGCTTCTGCTTCACCGAGGAGCGTCTGGCCCCGGGGCAGACCGCCGAGATGCCGGTGCTGTTCTATGTCGATCCGGCCATCCTCCAGGATCCGGATGTGGGCGGCATCACGAGCATCACCCTCTCCTATACCTTCTTCAAATCGGTGCGGCCCGAGGGCGCCAGCGATCTCGGCCGCTATGAGCAGGCCTCGGCAGCGACGGGCGAAGCGAGCCCCGCTCGGGGGCGCGAGCTCTTCGCCGTGCGCTGCGCTGTCTGCCACGACCTCGAGCGCAACAAGGCCGGACCCATGCTGGGCAATGTCGTCGGTCGCAAGGCCGGCACGGCGCCCGGATATGCCTATTCGCTTGCGCTCACCGAGGCGGACCTTGCCTGGTCGCCCGGCAATCTTGAAAAGTGGCTGCAGGGCCCCAAAGGCTTTATTGCCGGGGCGCGCATGCCGGTCAGCCTGCCCAATGCCGAGGACCGGCGCGACGTGATCGCCTATCTCGAGAGCCTGGAGCCTCGATCGACGACCGAAGCCGCCGTGCCCTGACGCCTGCTTCAGTCTTGCCGCGAGAGTGGGGATGATGGTTCAGCAGGCGCAAAACCGCACTCCGGGACCGGCCTTGCGCTTGAACACCCCCTTCCGAGCAGGTATGAGTCCTCGATAGCGCCGGGCTCCATGTCATCATGGCGGAATCCGCGCATAGCCGGGGCATGGGAGAGGTGCATGAGGGGGTTCGGTTTGCCGGGGCGAAGGGCGGCCGCCGCTCTCGCGCTCGCCGCCTCGCTTCCTCTGTTGTTCTCCTGCGGGAAGCAGGAGAACACTTATGCCCCCCCGCCGCCGCCGCCGGTCGGCGTCTCGCAACCGCTGCGTCAGGTCGTTACCCCCTATATCGAGTACACCGGCAATACCGTGGCGGTAAACCAGGTCAATCTCGAGGCGCGGGTCGAAGGCTTCCTGACCGAGATCGACTATGTCGACGGCAGCTTCGTCAATAAGGGCAAGACATTGTTCGTCATCGAGCCGCCGCCCTATCAGGCGCAGCTGGCCGAGGCGCAGGCCAAGCTGAAATCGCTGCAAGCCAACCGGGCCTATGCCCAGGCCCAGTATCAGCGCCAGCTCGATCTGGCGCCCAAAGGCTTCAGCACCCAGTCAGATCTGGACCAGGCCCGGGCCAAGCGCGATGCCCTCGATGCGGATATCCTCGATGCGAAGGCAGGCGTCGACATCGCCACCATCAACCTCGGCTATACCAATGTGCAAGCACCCTTCGACGGGGTGGTGACCAATCACCTCCAGTCGGTGGGCGCGCTCGTCGGTGTCACCTCGCCGACCCAGCTCGCCACCATCGTCCAGATCGATCCGATCTGGATGACCTTCAACATGAGTGAGCAGGATGTCCTGAGGATCCGGGCCAACATGGCCAAGCGGCATCTGACGCTTCAGAACAACATAGACAAGGTCCCCTGCGAGATCGGTCTTTCGATCGAGCAGGGCTACCCCCATAAGGGCCACCTCGACTACGCAGCACCCGAGGTCGACCCCTCCACCGGCACGCTGCTGGTGCGCTGCATCTTCGACAACAAGGATCGCGGGCTCATCCCGGGTCTCTTCGCCCGTGTCCAGGTACCGCTCATCGGCCAAGTCGGCGAGGCGCTCCTGGTCCCGGACGCGGCGATCGGCACCAGCCAGCTCGGCCGCTATCTCCTGCTGGTGAACAAGGACAACGAGGTCGAGCAGCGCGTCGTCGAGATCGGGCAGCTCTTCGGAAGCCTGCGCGCGATCACCAAGGGGCTTTCGCAGGACGACCGGGTGGTGATCGCCGATACGCAGCGCGCCAACCCGGGGCGGAAGGTCGCCCCGCAGGAGGCCAAGATCGAGCCGCCGCCGGCGGCCGACCTCAAGCCGTGATCGCGCCGGGGCGCGCGGCATGATCTCGAAATTCTTCATCGAGCGGCCGGTCCTGGCAAATGTCCTTGCGATCGTCTTCGTGCTGATCGGCGGTGTGGCGCTCTTCCGGCTCCCCATCGCCCAATATTCCAACGTCGTCCCGCCGACCATCTCGGTGACGACCACCTATCCCGGGGCCAGTGCCGACACGGTCATGAATACCGTGGCGCTCCCCGTCGAGGAGCAGGTCAACGGGGTGGAGCATATGATCTATATGCAGTCCACCAGCGCGAGCGACGGCACTTACAGCCTGATCGTCACTTTCGATATCGGTACCGACCTGAACTTCGCCCAGGTGCTGGTGCAGAACCGGGTTTCCCAGGCGCTGGCCCAGCTTCCCAGCGCCGTTCAGTCGCAGGGCGTCAACGTCCAGCAGAAATCCACGGCGATCCTGCAGATCGCGACTCTGTTCTCGACCGACAACCGCTATGACAGCCTCTATCTCAGCAACTACGCCACCATCAATCTGATCAGCGAGCTAGCGCGCCTGCCCGGCGTGGGCAACGTTGTCGTCTTCGGGGTCGGCCAGTATTCCATGCGCATCTGGCTCGATCCGCAGAAGCTCTTCTCATTCGGGCTGACGGCCCAGGACGTCATCGACGTCATCAAGCAGCAGAGCCAGGAGGTCGTGGCGGGTCAAATTGGCGCGCCGCCGGCGCCCGATAACCAGAACTTTCAGTACACGATCAACGTGCTCGGCCGTTTCAACGACGTGAGCGAGTTCGAGAACATCATCGTCAAGACCGACAATTCCAATGGCGGCCAGATCACACGGGTGAAGGATGTCGGACGGGTCGATCTCGGCGCCCAGACCTATTC
>DATFRE010000415.1:0-5198 GCA_035263545.1 Dongiaceae bacterium | reverse complement strand
ATGTCCGCGTGCAGGCGTCGGACGCAGCCATCGCCGCCGCCGCCCAGACGCTCGGCCAGCGCACCATGCAGCCCGACGCCTTGCGCGAGCTGATCGAGGGCAAGTTCGTCGATGCGCTCAGGACCGTGGCGGCCGAGATGACGATGGAGGAGATGCACGAACGGCGCGGCGACTATGTCAAGAGCGTGCGCGCGGTGGTGGCGGAAGACCTGCTGCAGAACGGCCTGGAGCTGGAGACGGTGTCGCTGACCCAGCTCGACCAGACCGCCATGGAGTTCTTCAATCCGTCCAACGCCTTCGACGCCGAGGGCCTGACCCGGCTCACCGAGCAGATCGAGCGGCGCAAGAAGATCCGCAACGATATCGAGCAGGACACGATGATCCAGATCCGCAACAAGAATCTGGAGGCGGAGAAGCAGTCGCTCGAAATCGACCAGGCGAGCGAGGCGGCGCGGCTGGAGCATGAGCAGGCGCTGGAGACCCGCCGGGCCGCGCAACGCGCGGAGGTGGCCCGCGAGCGCGCCCAGCAGGAGCAGCAGGCGGAGCAGGCCCAGATCGCGGCCCGCTTGGAGGTCGAGCGCTCGCGCATCACGACCGACCTCGCCTTGCAGGAAGAGCGTATCCGCCAAGAGCAGGAGGTCCAGCGCCTCGAGGTGGAGCGGCGCAAATCCCTGGAGCTTGCGGAGCAGCAGCGCGCCATCGCCATCGCCGAAGCCTCCAAATCCCAGTCCGAGGCGCAAGCCGAGGCGGAGACCGCCCGGGCCAAGGCGGTGGCGGCGGAGGAGAAGGTCTTCAGCGCGCGAGAGACCGAGGTCGCCCAGCGCCGCAAGGAGATCGAGCTGATCCAGGCAGCCCAGGATGCCGAGCGCGATGCGCTCCGCATCCGCCACGCCGCCGAGGCCGAGCGCCACGCGGCGGTCGACCGGGCCGAGGCCCAGCGCACCAATGCCGAGGCAGAGGCCGAGGCGGACAAGATCCGGGCGCTCGCGGCCCGGCTGCGCTACGAGATCGAGGCCGAGGGCACGCGGCTGATGAACGAGGCCCAGAACACGCTGACGCCGGAATCCCGCGCCTCCGCCATGCGGCTCAGGCTCATCGACCGGCTGGAATCGATCATCCGCGAGAGCGTCAAGCCCATGGAGAAGATCGAGGGCATCAAGATTCTCCATGTCGATGGCCTCGGCGGCGGCTCCTCGCGTTCCGGCCCCGAGGGCAGCGGCAGTTTCGCCGACAGCATCGTCAACAGCGCGCTGCGCTACCGCGCGCAAGCACCGCTGGTCGACACTCTGCTGAAGGAGATCGGATTGAGCGGGACGGATCTCGGCAAGCTGGGCAATATGATGCGCGAGCCGGTCGGCGCCGGGGTGGTTGCCGAGGGCGATGATGAGCTGAAATAGGAGGGTGGCATGGTCAAGGTCTATACATCGAGCGTCATCGATGCTCCGGCCGACCGGGTCTGGGCGGCGATCCGCGATTTCAACGCGCTTCCCAACTGGCACCCGGTCATCAAGGACAGTCGCATCGAGGGCGGTCTGCATGCCGACAGGGTGGGCTGCATCCGCAACTTCAACCTGAAGGATGGCGGCAATATCCGCGAGCAGCTTCTGACTCTCTCGGATTTCGACTACAGCTACACCTATTCCCTCCTCGAATCCCCCCTCGGCGTCAGCAACTACACCGCGACCCTGAAGCTCACCCCCATCACCGACGGCAATCGCAGCTTCGCCGAATGGACGGCGGAGTTCGATTGCGAGCCCGCCAAGGCGCGCGAGCTTGCCGAGCTCGTCGGCAACGGCGTCTTCCAGGGCGGCTTCGATGCGCTGAAACGCCAGTTCGGCGGCCGCTGACGCGGGAGAGAGCGTGGTCCAGGTCCGGCGGAGCACCGTTATCGATGCCCCCATCGATGCGGTGTGGGGGTTGCTGCGGGATTTCAACGGCCATGACCGCTGGCATCCGGCCGTGGCCGAAAGCCGGATCGAGGATGGGCGGCGGGCAGATGAGATCGGCTGCGTCCGCCGCTTCCGCCTCGCCGCCGGGGGCGAGTTGCGCGAGCAGCTCCTACGGCTCTCGGACCGCGAGCACAGCCTCACCTACTGCATCCTCGAATCCCCGATCCCGCTGATCGACTATGTTGCGACGCTGAGCCTGAAGCCCGTCACCGACGGAACGCGAACCTTCTGCGAATGGCGCTCGAGCTTCCGCACACCGCCCGGCGAGGAGGCAGCGCTGGCGGCACTGGTCGGCGCGCAGATCTACGAGGCGGGGTTCGATGCCATCAAGGCGAGCTTCGGCCAGGCGCCGGGTACCAGGGCGCGAAACCCGGCCGCGGCCGCTCCACGCGCAGCACTGCCCGCGGACCGGGCCATCGATTGCAATGGGATCGTGGTGGAGCGCTTCGGCGGGCCGGAGGTGATGCATTGGGAGCGGCTCTCGGCCCCGCCGCCGGGGGTCGGCGAGGTGCGCCTCAAGCACAGCGCCATCGGCCTCAACTACATCGATGTCTATACCCGCAACGGCTATTACCCGCTGATCGAGCCGCCGGGGGTGCTGGGCATGGAGGCGGCCGGCCTCGTCCTGGATATCGGCCCCGGCGTCCATGGCATCCTGCCCGGCGATCGCGTGGCCTATGCCTGCCTGCCGCCAGGCGCCTATGCAGAATACCGCACCATGAAGGCGGAGCTCCTGGTCGTGCTGCCCGAGGATATCGGCGACGAGCTGGCCGCCGCGGCGATGCTGAAGGGCATGAGCGCGGAATTCCTACTGCATCGTGTCCACCGCGTGCGCGAGGGCGATGCGATCCTGGTGCATGCGGCGGCGGGGGGTGTGGGCCTGCTCCTCTGCCAATGGGGCCGCGCCCTCGGCGCCACCGTCATCGGCACGGTGGGGAGCGTCGAGAAGGCCAGGCTGGCGCGGGCCCATGGCTGCGCCTATCCCATCCTCTATGGGGAGGAAGATTTCGTCGAACGGGTGATGGAGATCACCAGAGGCCAGGGTTGCGCCGTGGTCTATGACTCCGTCGGCCGCGATACCTTCCTGCGCTCCTACGAGGCGCTCGCGGTGCGCGGCCATCTGGTCAGCTTCGGCCAGGCCTCGGGGCCGCCCGAGCCGGTGGACATCGCGGGATTCGTGCTCAAATCCGCCCTCGTGTCGCGGCCCAATTTCGGCCATTACACCGGCACCGCCTCCGAGGTGCGCTCCATCACCGACCGTCTGTTCGACGCGATCCGCCGCGGCATCCTCCAGGTGGAGATCGGCCAGCGCTATAAGCTGCGCGAGGCCGCCGAGGCCCAGCGCGCGCTCGAGGCCAGGCGCACCACCGGTTCGACGATCCTGTTGCCGTGCGGAAAACAACGCGCTTTCGCGGGAATGAGGGCGAGGGCTAAGCTCCGCGCATGGTGAGGCTTACGCTGCGCATCGAGTTCGACAATGAACGCGCCATCGGGCCCGGCAAGGCGCGTCTGCTCGAGCTCATCGAGAAGCACCGCTCCATCGCCGCGGCGGGACGTGCCATGGGCATGTCCTATCGCCGGGCCTGGCTGCTGGTGGATGATCTGAACCATTGCTTCGACGAGCCGGTGGTCCAGGCCCAGCATGGCGGGCGCGACGGGGGCGGCGCCGCCTTGACCGCCTTCGGCCGGACCCTGGTGGAGCATTACCGCGCCATCGAGAAGGAAGCCGAGCGGGCCACGAGCAAGCGCCTCGCGGCACTTCGCCGCAAGCTCAGCGACATCACACCGAAACGGTAGCCGCCCTCTCCCGTTCATCGAGACGGGAGAGGAAGGAGTCACCGTGCCACTGGACGGGCGGCGAAGGTTTGGCGCACGGTCATGAAGCCCGGCTCCAGCTGGGAGAGCGGCTCGGGCGATGCCGGGGCCGGCCGGCGAAGACGCCGGCGGCCCAGGACAACGAGGATCATGACCACCGCCCCCAGCATGAATACGGCCAAAGCAAGCCAGGCCGGCGCCAGGATCGCCCACCAGGACCAGGTCAAATCGCCGGTGAGCTTCAGAGAGACCAGCACCAGAAGAAGAAGACGGTTGCCGTGGCGCAGGAGACGGGCGGCGTCATTCATGAAATCTACTCCGCGGTTGTCGAGGATGATCGATCGGCGCCGGCGCCCCCAAGGCGCAGGCCCGCTTTGCTACCCCCGTCCTGTAGCCGTGGCTTCAGGGCCGTGGCCTCAGGGCTCCGGCATACCGCTCTGCTCCCCGCCCTGGGGCTGGCCACCACCCTGGGACTGCCCGCCGCCCGGTGGCTGGTCATCGCCACGGAGCTGGCCCCCCTTACCGGTGTCGGCGCGGAGGCGCATATGCGGCGGCATCGGCGGCCAAAGCCTGTCGAAAACCTCCTGCTGGGCCGGGGTCAGGGCGCCATAAAGCGCCTGGAGCTCCGGCCGCGAGGCTTTGATGGTTTCGATCCGGGCGCTCGCCATGCGCAGGAAGGCATCCTCGCGCTGGATCGCATTGGGCCGGCTGCCCTGACTCGCGCGCTGCGCTTCGCAGCTCGTGCGCTCGGCGAGGGCCGCAGCCTGCAGCTTCTGCTGCCATTTGTCCCAGAGAAGCTGCTCGTCGGTGGTCAGCTGCAGCCTTGCCTGAACATAGGCGAGATAGCCGGATTCATGGGCATAGCCCTCCTGGCAGAAATCCGGCGGCGGACCGCCGCCGGGCGAATCGAAGCCCGGCGCGCCGGTTCCTTCCGCGGCCAAGGGTGGTGCCAAACCGGTGAGAGTGGCGAAGATTGCGGCGGCAGCCGCCGTCGAGACGAGCCAGTGATGACGCATATATCCGCTCCTTGATGTCAGAGGTTTCAGGATCGCCCGCGGCGGCCTGCCCGCCAGGCCGAGAATCGGCGGGCGAGCTCGAGCCGCCAGCGCCCGAGCGCCGGGCAAGCGACGCTGTCGCGCCAGCCCCCGGAGAGCCAGCCTTTCGTATCGGCGACGAGAATCGCCGCCTGGACGGCATGGGCGAGGAGGCTGAAAGCGATGAGACGATCGAGCATTCGAGGGCCTTGCCGGCCTCGGCTTGTGAGGTCCGGCCGGCGCAATCTGGGCCCCGCCCTTATCCGGCTGATGTCGGATAAAGGCCTATTTTGCAACGCTGCATTGCCCGCCCGACCCCTGTAACATTGGTTTACAAATTTCCAGGTGCCGGAGGAAACCGGCTCCGAATAATGGCGCCGATGACGACCTCGCCCCATCT
>DATFRE010000414.1:0-5528 GCA_035263545.1 Dongiaceae bacterium | reverse complement strand
TGGACCCTCGATCCCCGGCGCTACACCGACTACGCCACCAAGACCTATGTGGTGGAGAAGGCGCTCGAGCTCTATCAGAACGAATACGCCATCGCCTTTCCCTTCAACGAATGGCCCGCCGGAAGGCCGGCCAAGACCACGGCGCTCTATGAGAGGCTGAAGGCCAAGGGCGCGATGTTCTGCGCCCGCGGCGGCTGGGAGCGCGCGACATGGTTTCCGCGCAAAGGGGACAAGCCGGAGCAGCGGCCGAGCTTCCGGCGCACCAACTGGCACGAGGCCGTCGCCGAGGAATGCAAGGCCGTGCGCGAGCGGGTCGGCATCCTCGATCTCGGCGGCTTCACCAAGCTCATCGTCGAAGGCCCGGGCGCCGCAGCGTGGTTGGACGGCCTCATCTGCGGCAAGCTGCCGAAGCAGAACCGCATCACCCTCTCCTACATGCTGAACGAGAAGGGCGGCATCGTCAGCGAGTTCACCATCACGCGGCTCGGCGAGGAGCGCTTCTATCTCATCAGCGCCGCGGCGGCGGAGTGGCACGATCTCGACTGGCTGGAGCGCCACAAGCCTGCCGACGGGTCTATCCGCATCGCCAATCTCTCGGCGCGGCTCGCCTCCCTCATCATCGCCGGGCCCAAGGCACGCGAGGTGCTGAGCCAGGTGACTGGCGCCGATCTCTCCAACAAGGCCTTCCCCTGGCTCTCGGCGCGGGAGATCGAGATCGGCTTCGCCTGCATGCTGGCGCTGCGGGTGAACTATGTCGGCGAGCTGGGCTGGGAGCTCCATGTGCCCATGGAGAACCTGGTGCCGGTCTATGAGGCGCTCTGGGCCGCAGGCGCCGAGCACGACATCCGCGATTTCGGCATGTATGCGATGGATTCGCTCAGGCTGGAGAAATGCTATCGCGGCTGGAAGAGCGACATGACCCATGAGTACACCCCGCTGATGGCGAGCCTCGACCGCTTCGTCGATTTCCAGAAGCCGGGCTTCAAGGGCATGGCGGCGCTGGCGGAGGAATCGCGCCGGGGGCCCAAGGAGCGGCTCGTGCCGCTGCTGCTAGAGGAGGCGGGCGATGCCGATGCGCCCTCCTGCGCCACGGTCTGGCAGAACGGCAGCCGCGTCGGCCTCGTCACCACCGCCGGCTACGGCCATGCCATCGGCCGCAGCATCGCGCTCGCCTATGTGCGCAGCGACCTCGCCAAGCCCGAGACGCGCCTCGAGGTCGAGATCCTCGGCGAGCGCCGCGCGGCGATCGTCGCCAGCGAGCCCATCTACGATCCGGAGAACGCGCGGCTCAGGATGTAGGCAGCAGCGGAGCCCTGCAACTCACCCCCACCCCGACCCGCCCCCGTCAAGGGGGCGGGGGAAGAGGGAGCGCTCCACCCTGAAGCCCCTCCCCCCTTGTGGGGGAGGGTCGGGGTGGGGGGTTAAGCGAAGAAAGAAGCCGACGATGTCCCGCCGTCCCAATATCCTCTTCGTCATGGCCGATCAGATGGCGCCGGGGTTTCTGCCCATCCATGGGCATCCCGTGGTCAAGGCGCCGCATCTGGAGGCGCTGGCGGATCGCGGCACGGTGTTCGATTCCGCCTATTGCGCGAGCCCGCTCTGCGCGCCCTCGCGCTTCGCCATGATGGCGGGGCGCCGGCCGGCAGGAATCGGCGCCTATGACAATGCCGCGGATTTCGCCGCCGATATCCCGACCTTCGCCCATTACCTGCGCCAGAACGGCTATCGCACCGCCCTCTCCGGCAAGATGCATTTCTGCGGGCCGGACCAGCTGCACGGCTTCGAGGAGCGGCTCACCACCGATATCTATCCCGCCGATTTCGGCTGGACGCCCGATTGGGAGCATCCGGAGGTGCGGCCGAGCTGGTATCACAACATGCTCTCGGTGACCCAGGCCGGGCCCTGCCAGCGCTCCAACCAGCTCGATTTCGACGAGGAGGTGGTCTATGCCGCCCGGCGCTGGCTCTTCGATGCGGCGCGCGGCACCGACGACCGGCCCTTCGCCCTCGTCGTCTCCATGACCCATCCCCATGATCCCTATGCGATCCTGCCGGAATACTGGTACCGCTACCGCACGGACGAGATCGATCTGCCGAAGCTCGCCACCTCGCCAGATCCCGCGGACCCGCATTGGAAGCGGCTGCGCCATGTCTCGGACATGGATGGCTGCGAGATCACCGAGGCCCATATCCGCGCCGCGCGGCGGGCCTATTACGGCGCCATCTCCTATATCGACGACCAGCTCGGCAGCCTGCTGCAGACACTGGCGGCGGCGGGGCTCGAAAGCGAGACCATCCTCCTCTTCACCGCCGATCACGGCGACATGCTGGGCGAGCGCGGGCTCTGGTACAAGATGACCTGGCATGAGAATGCCGCCCGCGTGCCGCTGATCATCTCATTTCCCGGCGATGCGAAGCAGCGGCGCGTTCCGCAGTCGGTCTCGACCATCGACCTGCTGCCGACCTTGGCCGAGATCGCCGGCGACGGCAGGACCCCCGATTATGCCGCACCGGTGGATGGCCGGAGCCTGCTGCCGCATATCGGCGGCACGGGCGGGCATGACGAGGTGCTGGGCGAGTATTTCGGCGAGGGCGCGATCGCACCGCTCCTGATGATCCGCCGCGGCAAGTACAAATACATCCGCAGCCAGCCCGACCCCGAGCAGCTCTACAATCTCGAAGCCGATCCGCTGGAGCAGATGAATCTCGCCAAGGATCCCGCCGAGGCCGACCGCCTCGCCCATTTCCGGATCGAGGCGCTGCAGCGCTGGGACGAGGACAGGCTGCGCGAGCAGGTCATCGCCAGCCAGAGACGGCGCCGCCTCGTGAGCGCGGCCCTGATGCGGGGCCGGCACAGTTCCTGGGATCACCAGCCCAGGACCGATGCCTCCCGGAGCTATATGCGCAACCATCTCGAGCTGGACGACCTGGAATACCGCTCCCGCCTCCCCCATATCGGCGCCCCGCCGGGCTGACGCCATTGCTAAGACCAAATTCCCTCTCCCGCGCTTCGGAGCGGGAGAGGGGAAGAGATGGACCCTTGGCTGTTTCTGCAGCGGATTTACAGCCAAGCCCGTCCCTTTTCCGGTTTGAAGGCGAGTTGAGCGGGCCGGCTTCCGCAGCTGCTCCAGATGGACCAAGTTCATGTTAGATTTATATAATATGCGTAAAATCACGTATATGTCAATGGCCTTGACGGAAGCCGGCCTCGTGATCACTTGATGCCTATCAAGGATTTTGGTTAGCTAACAAGACCGGAGCCGCAGGAAGCGTCCAATGCCAGGGCCAGCGCGCAGCGATTCGACCTTGAGGCTGGAGGCGGAGATCGCCCGGCGGCATACGCCCGACTTCGCCTGGCCGACCCTTCTGCTGGCGGCTGGCCTCTTTCTCGTCTGCGGCGCCGCGAGCGCGCTGGCACTGGCGGGCGTCATCCCTCTCTGGCTTGCCGCAGCGGTCAATACGGTCTTCATCTATGCGATCTACACGGTGGTGCATGAGGCGGTCCATTCGAGCATCAGCTCCCGCCGCAGGGACCTGCGCTGGATCGACATGCCCGTCGGCGCGCTTGCCTGCGCCCCGCTCTGGCTCTTTTTCCACCAGCATCGCAAGTCCCATCGGGTGCATCACGCCCGCACCAACCAGGACGACGATCCGGACATCTACGCCCGCGGCGGCTTTCTCGGCTGGTGCCTCTGGCGCCTGCCGCGGACTCTCCTCGCCTACTTCAATCCTCTCCAGCTCTGGCGCGAGTGCCACCGCTTCGCCCTCTCGGCGCGGGAGCGGCGCATCACCATGGCGAGCTTCGCCGTCTCGGCCGCGGTCGTTCTCGCCCTGATCGCAAGCGGCCACGGCTATCAGCTGCTGATCCTGTGGTTCATTCCCTGGTGGATCGGCCAGTCGGTCATGCTCACGCTGTTCACCTGGACGCCGCATCACGATCACAGCGAGACCGGGCGCTACCGGAGCACGCGCGTCTCCGTCTGGCCGGCAGGCAACGCCCTGTTGCTCGGCCAGGGCTATCACCTGATCCATCACATGATCCCCAGCGTGCCCTGGTACCGCTACGAGAGCACCTTCCGGGAGATGCGGCCTCTGCTGGAGCGCCAGGGCGTGCGCATCGAGGGCTTCTGGCCCGCCGCGCATCCGGCCGCGCCCGCATCGGCGTCAGGGCGGCTCTCTTGAAGACGAGCATCCAGAAGATCCGGCGCCAGGACCTCGTCCGCGCCGCCTATCGCACCTTCCTCGATCATGGCCTCGAGGGCATGACCATGGCGCGGATCGGCCAGCGCGCCGGCATGTCCCACGGAATCGTCAACTACTATTTCAAAGGCAAGGCCGAGCTCCTCGATGCCGTGGTGCGCCATGCCAACTGCCTGATCATGCAGGAGGTGGCGGCGCGGCTGTGCCGCGCCCAGACGCCGCGGGAGCGGCTGTCGGCCGTGGTCGAGGGAAACTTCCGCGCCGAGCTCTTCGACCGAGAAACGGCGAATGCCTGGACCTCCTTCTACGCCGCGGTGCCGAACCGACGCGAGTTCGAACGGCTGCAGCGCGCCGTCTACCGGCGTCTGCGCAGCAACCTGATGCACGACCTCACCCACCTGGTGGACAGGGCCCGGGCCGAGGAGATCGCTCTCGGGGTCAGCGTCTGGATCGACGGACTCTGGCTGCGCCGCGCCATGACGGGGGAGGATCTGACCGCCGAGCAGGCGATCCGGACGGTCAACGCCTATATCGATCAATGCCTGGCCGCGGCTCCGGCGCCGAAGAAAGTCCCGCCGCACCGGATGCTTAAACCGGCAGGCTAGGCGATCGACCATGGGCATCGACAACCGAGCCGGGAAGCGCGATCCCGGCCCGTGGCTCACCGTCGGGCTGGGCTTTCTGACCCTGGCGGTTGCATTCTCGGCGCGAGCCACCCTGGGCCTCACGATGACCACCTGGATCCGGGAGCTGGGCTGGTCCCGCAGCTTCATTTCCGGGGCGGCCGCCATGGCGCTCGTCGTCATGGCGGCGATCACGCCGCTCGCCGGCAGGCTGGTCGATCGCCAGGGAGCGCGCAACGTGCTGGCGACAGGCCTCGCTTTGCTGGCCGCCGGATGCTTCCTCCTCGCCTCGACCTCCAGCGAATGGGTCTTCGTCATCGCTTTCGCGGTCGTCGCCGCAATCGGCTTCGGACTCATCGCCACCCATGTGGTGGCCACGTCCGTCGAGCGGAGCTTCGAGCATGATAAGGGGCTCGCCATGGGAATCGCGACTTCGGGCTCGACCGCAGGTCAGTTCGTGATCGTGCCCTTGATCGCCTATGTCCTGGCGGTGTCGAGCTGGCGATGGTCGTTCCTGCTGCTGGGCCTCGCCTCGATCGCGGTTCTCGCGAGTGTCCTGAGGCTCCTTCCCGGTGGCTCGGCCCGCGGCCGCGCTGCGAGAGCCGGCGCCACGCACGACCCTGGCCCAGGATCTGAGGCTCATCGCCGGGAAGCCGGCCTTCCACATCTTGCTGTGGAGCTATGCGCTTTGCGGCTATGCGACGAC
>DATFRE010000413.1:0-6906 GCA_035263545.1 Dongiaceae bacterium | reverse complement strand
GCTCCTGGAGCCGGGCCTGCTCGACGTGCAATTCGCCCAGCGCATCCGCCATCTCAGGATGAACGGCTGTGTCGCCAAGCTGAATCTCGCTCTCGACGGCCTGCCGGAATGCTGGTCCGGCATCGCCGGCCGCATGGTGGTAGCGCCCGCCATCGACCATGTGGAGCGCGCCTTCGACGCGGCCAAATATGGCAGGGTCTCCGAGCGCCCGGCGCTGGAGATCGTCATCCCGACCCTGACCGATCCCTCGCTCGCGCCGCCGGGCAAGCATGTGGCCTCGATCCTCACCCAATATGCGCCCTATCGCCTGCGCGAGACGACGAACGATGTGGCCCGATCCCAGATTCTGGAGCGGAGCCTCGCGCTGCTCTCGCAGGTTGCCCGCGATCTCCCGCAACGCGTCATCGCCGCCGAGGCCCTGACGCCCCAGGACCTTGAAGCGAGATACGGGCTTACCGGCGGCCAGTGGCATCACGGCGAGGTGACCCTGGACCAGATGTTCTTCCTGCGCCCGGCGCCGCGCTATCAACAGTATCGCATGCCCTTGCCGGGGCTCTGGCTCTGCGGGGCCGGTGCCCATCCCGGCGGCCATGTTTCGGGTCTGCCGGGAGCCAATGCGGCACGCGAGATCCTGAAGCAGCTGAGAAAGCGCCGGAGGATCGCGGCATGACCCATGTCCAGCATCTGACGCCCTTTTTGCGCAAGACGCCCTTCCACGAGCCTATCGAGCGGCTGATGCATGGCCAGGGCTGGGTCCGCTGGATGGGCTACCAGTCTCCAGCCTTCTTCGACTCTGACCAGTCGGAGTATTTCGCCATCCGCAACGGCGCCTCGGTCTATGACGTCTCGCCGCTGATCAAATACGCGATCCGCGGGCGCGATGCGGCGCGCTTCGTCGATTTCCTGGTCACCCGCGACATGACCAAGATCGGGCCGATGCAGGTCGCCTATACCGCCTGGTGCGACGATGACGGCCGCATGATCGAGGAAGGCACGATCTTCCGCCTGGGGGAGAACGACTTCATCCTGAATGCCGCGCTGCACCAGCTCCATTGGCTGACGGAGGCCGCCTATGGCTTCGATGTGGCGATCGATGAGGTCAGCGAGCAGTTCTGCGGGCTCGCGCTCCAAGGCCCGACCTCCCGCGATATCCTCGAGGCGATAGGTGTCCGGGGCATCGAGGCCCTGCCCCATTTCGGCATCCTGGAGACGGAGCTCGACGGCCATTGGATCCGCATCGACCGTGCAGGCTTCACCGGCGATCTGGGCTATGAGCTCTGGGTCGCACCTGAGGATGCGCTCTGGCTCTGGGAGACGCTCTTCCGCATCGGCGAAGCCCATAAGATCGCGCCCATCGGCTCGCGCGCGCTCGACATGGCGCGCATCGAGGCGGGCTTCATCCTGGTGGATGTCGACTATATCGGGGCGCTCCATGCGCTCCGGCCGAGCCAGCGCCAGTCGCCCATCGAGGCCGGCATCGGCTGGGCGGTGGCGCCGAAGAAGCCCGGCTATTTCGCGGGCAAGCGCGCCTTGCAGAAGGAGAAGGCCGAGGGCCGCTCGCGCCATATCGTGATCGGCATCGAGGTCGAGGGGCGCAAGCCCGCGGCGGGTGCCTTTCTCTATGCCGATCGCGCGGCGAAGACGGAGATCGGCCTCACTACCTCCGCCCTCTGGTCGCCGAACCTGAAGAAGAACATCGCCTTTGCCCGGGTGCCGCCGAGCTTCGCCGCACCCGGCCGCCAGATGTGGGTCGAGATCTGGTACCCGAAGGAGAAGAAAATCGAACGCAGCATGGTCCGCTGCTGGGCCCGCAACCGCATGTTCTTCGATCCGCCGCGGAAGAGGGCGTGAGGCTGACCATGGCTCGCAACGCCCCGATCCGCGATCAGCGGCGTCTGGAGCTGATCCAGGCGACCATCGCCGTCATTGCCCGCCATGGCTATTCGGGCACAACGGTGGCGCGGGTGGCAGAGCGCGCCCGGGTCTCCACCGGGCTGATGAACTTCCACTTCGATTCAAAGGCCCGCCTGTTTGAGGCGACCTTCGCCCATCTCAACGAGGAATACGAGCGGATCTGGCAGAAGAAACTCGCGGCTGCCGCGGCGGATCCCTGGGCGCGCGTCACGGCGATGATCGAGACCTATTTCGATCGCCGCATCTTCACCCGCGACAGGCTCGCGGTCTGGTTCACCTTCTGGTCGGATGCCGAGTTGCGCGACCGCTATCGGGCCGCCGCCATTCGCGCCGAGCGGCGCTACATCGCCGCGCTGGAGACCGAAATCCACCGGTTGATCGCCGAATCCTCCGGCCCCGGCCGCGAGGCAAAGCCGATCACCGCCGCCCTCTCCGCCATGGTGGACGGCTATTGGCTCCAGGCCATGATCTATCCCAAGACTTTCGACCGGAAGGCGGCGGCCGAGGCCTGCATCGCCTTCCTCACCTTGCGCCTCTCGGCTCTGAAGCCCGGCCCCTTGCCCGGGCGCAAACGCCCGGCTAGCCTAGCGTCATCTCATTCGACCCCGCCTCTTCATCCCTCGACCGGAGCCTGATGCATGCGACCCAATTTCGCCTATGACACCGAAGTGCTCTGGCAGGAGGACCGCGACCACATCATCCATCCCTGGATCGATCTCGGCACCGCCAAGACGCGCGAGCCCCTGATCGTCGCCGCGGCGGAGGGCGTGCATATCTATGACAGCCGGGGCCACCGCATGCTCGACGGCATCGGCGGGATGTGGTGCGTCAATATCGGCTATGGCCGCGAGGAGATGGCCCAGGCCATCGCCGATCAGGTGCGCCGCATGCCCTATTTCTCGCCTTTCGGCCTGATCTCGACGCCGGAGTCCATCGAGTTCGGCAAGCGCCTCACCGCCTATACGCCGGGCGATCTGAAGCATGTCTTCTTTGCCACCGGCGGCTCGACGGCGGTGGATTCCGCGCTGCGCTTCGTCCAGTTCTACAACAACTTCGTCGGCCGCCCGCAGAAGAAGCACATCATCACCCGCGAATACGCCTATCACGGCTCGACATATCTCTCGGCCTCGGTTTCCGGCAAGCCGGGCGACCGCGGCAATCTCGATTTCGTCACCGACATCATCCATCACCTCCCCGCCCCCAACAGCTATCGCCGGCTGGAAGGCATGAGCGAGGCCGAGTTCTGCGATCTCAAGGTCGCGGATCTGGAGAACAAGATCCTGGAGCTCGGGCCCGAGAAGGTCGCCTGCTTCATCGCCGAGCCTCTGCTGGCCTCCGGCGGCGTGATCGTGCCGCCCAAGGGCTATCACCGGCGGACCTGGGAGGTTTGCCGCAAATACGATGTGCTCTATATCTCCGACGAGGTGGTGACCGGCTTCGGGCGGCTTGGCGAGATCTTCGCCTCGGAGCCCGTCTTCGACATCGTCCCCGACATCATCACCTCGGCCAAGGGGCTGACCTCGGGCTATGTGCCGCTGGGCGCTTTCTTCGTCTCCGACCGGCTCTACGAGCGCCTCACCGGCCCCGAGGGCAAGGGCAAGTATTTCACCAACGGCTTCACCTATTCGGCCCATCCGGTCGCCTGCGCCGCCGGCCTCAAGAGCCTGGAGATCATCGAACGCGAGAACATCCTCGACCATGTCCGCCGCACCGGGCCCTATTTCGTCGAGCGGCTGAAGACCCTCCTCGATCTGCCCATCGTCGGCGATGTGCGCGGCAGCCATATGATGGTCTGCGTCGAATCCGTCGCCGACAAGAAGACCAAGCAGCCCATGCCGGCGGATTGGGAGGTCGGCTATCGCATCATCCGCCATGCCATGCCCCGCGGGCTTCTGGTGCGTCCGCTGAGCCATATGATCATCCTCTCCCCGCCGCTGACGATGAGCAAAACCGAGATCGATCAGATCGTCGACATCCTGGGTACGAGCATCCGCGCCGTGACCGACGAGCTGATGCGCGAGGGCCTCTGGCGCAGCGCCGCCTGAGAGGCGCCGGCCGGGAGCGCGTGACGATAAGGCGAGCCGAGGACGCGGACCTCGCCGCCCTCGCCGGCTTGGCGCGCCGGACTTATGCCGACGCCTTCGGGCATAGCTTCAGCCCGGGCGATCTCGCGGCCCATCTCGAGCGCAATCTCGCCGACAGCTATTTCCGCCAGGCCATGACGGAGGACGTCTTCCTGCTCGCCGAGGCCGCGGGCCGGCTGATCGGCTTCGTACAGTTCGGGCCGGTGCGGATTGCCGTCGCTGCAGCATCTCCGCAGGACCAGGAGCTGCGCCGGATCTATGTCCTCGCCGACTTCCAGAACCGGGGGATCGGCCGCCGGCTGATGGATGCCGCCCTCGATCACCCGCGGCTCAAGACGGCCGATATCTATCTCGATGTCTGGGAGCAGAACCACATCGCACGGCGGCTCTACGAACGCTACGGCTTCACCGTGATCGGGGCCCATGGCCTCGTCACCGCCTCGGGACTCGCTCAGGATCAGGACTTGATCATGGTACGGCGGCAGTCCCATATTACACATTAGTTTGTTTTTTCATCGCGCTGCCACGATGTTAGGGGCATAAGTATTCTCTCCTAAGGCGGCTTTCCCGACGGAGCAAAACACATTGACCGAAACCGGCGCACAGCCCCGCTTGCCTCCCACGCCACAGGCGGTCGTTCAGCTGCTCACGCGATCCGCGATCTTTCTTGTCGCGACCATAAATCCGGGCGAGGCGAGCCGTGCGGCGGTCCGGTCGTTCTGCGGTGACCTGCCGGGACTGCTGCGCGCCGTTGGCTTCCGCGACATCGAGGGAAATCTCACCTGCGTCTTGGGAATCGGGTCTGACGCATGGGACCGGCTGTTCGGTGATCCGCGGCCGAAGGAGCTGCACCCCTTTCGGGAATTCAAGGCCGGCGCGCGGCAGGCGATAGCGACGCCGGGCGATCTGCTCTTCCACATCCGCGCCAAGCGCATGGATCTCTGCTTCGAGCTGGCGACCCAGATCATGGCCCAGCTCGGCGATGCGGTAACCCCGGTCGACGAAGTGCATGGGTTTCGCTATTTCGACGACCGCGATCTCTTCGGCTTTGTCGACGGCACGGAGAACCCGACGGCGCAAACGGCGATCGACGCCGCTTATATCGGCGCCGAGGACGACGCCTTCGCCGGCGGCAGCTATGTGATCGTGCAGAAATACCTCCATGATCTCGCCGGCTGGAACGCGCTCCCCACCGAAACGCAGGAGCGCATCATCGGCCGGAAGAAGCTTTCGGATATCGAGCTCGATGACGCTGCCAAGCCGAGCTTCGCGCATAACGCCCTCACGATCGTCACCGACGCGGACGGCAATGAGGTCAAGATCCTCCGCGACAACATGCCGTTCGGCCGTGTTGCCGAGAAGGAGTTCGGCACCTATTTCATCGGCTATGCGCGCTCGCCGCGCACGATCGAGCAGATGCTGGAGAACATGTTCATCGGTCGTCCGCCCGGCAACTACGATCGCCTGCTCGATTTCAGCGTCGCGAAGACCGGCAATCTCTTCTTCGTGCCCTCCGCCACCTTCCTGGAGAATGTCGGCGAGGACGCGCCGCCAAGCGGACAGGAATCGGCCGGACAGGAGTTTTCGGACGCGCCTGCGCAACCCTCGGAGACGCCCGCCACTGAACCGCAGCCGGCGCCGAAACGCGACGGTTCGTTGAATATCGGTTCCCTCAAAGGAGACCCCGCCTCATGAACAATCTCCACCGCGAGCTTGCGCCGATCTCCGACGCGGCTTGGTCTCAGATCGAGGAAGAAACCGCTCGCACCTTCAAGCGCTACCTCGCGGGCCGGCGGGTCATCGACCTGGAAGGCCCGGGCGGCGTCGAGATGTCCGCCATCGGCACCGGCCATTTGCGGTCCCTTGCGGCGCCGGGAGAGGGGATTCTTGCGCGGCAGCGCGATGTGCGGGCGCTGGTCGAGCTCCGGGTCCCCTTCGAGCTCGACCGCCAGCAGATCGACGACGTGGAGCGCGGCGCCAACGATTCGGATTGGCAGCCCGCGAAGGACGCGGCACGGCTTCTGGCCTTCGCGGAAGACCGGGCGATCTTCGAAGGCTATGCCCCTGCCGGCATCGGCGGCGTCCGCGAGGGGACCAGCAATCCCGTGATGCCGCTTCCCACCGAGATACGCGCCTATCCTGATGCCATCGCCCGGGCGATCAGCCAGCTGCGCCTCGTCGGCGTCAATGGCCCCTATTCCGTGTTGCTGAGCGCCGATGCCTATACGGGCCTGAGCGAGACCAGCGACCACGGCTATCCGGTCATGGAGCACATCAAGCGCCTGGTGGATGGAAAGATCGTCTGGGCGCCGGCGGTTTCCGGTGCCTTCGTGCTCACCACCCGCGGCGGCGACTTCGCCCTGCATCTCGGCCAGGATGTCTCGATCGGCTATCTGAGCCATGACGACAAGGCGGTCCGGCTCTATCTCCAGGAGACCTTCACCTTCTTTCTGCTGACCTCGGAGGCCTCCGTGGCGCTGACGGCGCCCTAGACCACAACCCGGCACCTGATCACAGACCTGCGCGGCGGGCCCTCAGCCCTCCTCATCCTCCCGGTGCGAAGCCAGGTTCGCCGCGAGGCGCCGGGTGATCTTCACCATATCGGCCTCCTCGCGCTCGAAGCCGTAGACCGTCAACGGAAAGTTCAGCGGCTTTTGGATCGCCCAGATCCGCTCGTGCTCGCCCGCCGGCAGGATGCTGGCGGGATCGCCGACGGCGACCCAGCCGATGGGCACGGTTGTGCCGGCGGGAAGACGCGTCTTCAGATGCACCACGGCGTTGACCCGGATCTCGCTGCCCTTGCCCAGATGCGCCGCGTGAAAGATCGCGGCCCCCGTGGCGATGAAGACCTCGTCCTCGATCCTGCAGCCGACCACATGAGCGTTGGGCCCGATCAGGCAGTTGTTGC
>DATFRE010000412.1:0-3303 GCA_035263545.1 Dongiaceae bacterium | reverse complement strand
GAGGTCCAGCTCTCCGTCAGCCGCAAAGACAAGGCGGTGCGCGAGCGCGGCGGCTTCGAGATCTTCATCGAGAGCCGGATCACCGCGACCGCCTTCGGACGGCCACGCGCGGCGATCTAGCTGCAGGAGAAAGCCAGTCAGGCCGCGATCTTCAGATCCTCGGGGCTGATGCCGAAGCGGGACCGCAGCCCTTCATGGCCCTTGGGGGTCACGAGTATGGCGCGGTTGATCTTGCCCTGCTCGATCCAGCCGAGCTCGAAGCAACGCGTGGCCAGCGCCGCACCCACCGATCCCGCGAGATGCGGGCGGCGCTCGCTCCAGTCGAGACAGGGACGGCAGAACTGGCGCTTCCTGCGGGCGAGATCGGCGAGATCGATGCGAAGCTCGGCGAAGAACTGCTCGCCTTCCAGCGTGACCATGCCGCCTTCATCGGAGAGAAGGATGCAGCCCCGCGCGATCAGGGCATCGGCCAGCGCCACGCCGAGCCTTCCCGCGAGATGGTCGTAGCAGAGCCGGCCGGCCCTGAGCGCATCGTCGATCTTGGAGGCCGGGCGGTAGCGGTTGGGTCCCTGGGTCGCGATCAGGGTCGAAATGCTTTCGAGCATTCGTGCAACCGCCGGGGAGGAGAGCCGGTAGTAGCGATGGCGGCCCTGCCGCGTCACCGTGATGAGTTGCGCCTCGGTGAGCTTCGCAAGATGCTCGCTGGCCGTCGGCGCCGTGACCCGCGCTATCCAGGCAAGCTCGCCCGCCGTCAAGGCGCGTCCCGCCAATAGGGCGTGGAGCATATTGGCCCGCGCCACATCGCCGATGAGCGCGCCGATCTCCGCAACCGCGACGTTCGAAACCATGTTGGACATGGGTCCCATGATACGCCCCGGCCGGCCTCTCGAAGAGGGGAATCGCTTCGGGCGGGACCGAAGCGATCGGCCGTGATAGTGGCTGGCCGCAGCCCCACTTTGGGCCTATGGAACAGAGAAATCATTCAGCGATCGCCGCCGCGCTGTGGCCCCGGATCCGGCTCGCCCGGCTGAAGAAGTGGCTCCATCTCTGCGGGCAACGCAGCCGACAGCGCCGCGCACTCGCCACCCTCAGCGACCATCAGCTCCAGGATCTCGGGCTCACCCGCGAGGAGGTCTCTCTCGAGATCCGGCGGCCGCCCTGGCGCTGAGCTTCAGTCCTGGGCCGAAGGCCCGAAGCGCTCGATGCGCCGGATCATGGCCTTTGCCAGCGACGCGGGGTCGAGGGCCTCGCTACGCCGGCCGCGCATGATGACGAAGAGCCCCAGCAGGCTCGCCACCACGGTCTGGACTACGAGGCCGAGGACGACGCCGGCAACTGTGGTCGTCCAGCCCGGCGAGGCGAGGCCCAGAAGCTTCATCAGCAAGACGATCAGCAGAGTCAGCGCACCCAGCCCGGCGAGCCAGACCGCGGCGATGACGATGCGGGTCAGCACCGTCTCGCCGAAGACGGCGATCGAGCGGAGCCCATGGCCGGTCAGCGCCACGAAGCTCATCTTGCTCCGCCCGTCATAGCGGGCCCCCCGGTCCATGGAGAGGCGCTCGATCGGGAGGCGAGAGCTCAGCAGGGTCGCGGCGAGATGGATCGTCAGCTCCGACATATGCGTGACGCGCCGCGCTGCTTCCGGGCCCAGGGCACAGAAGTTTCCAAAGCCGAGATGCGCCCCCGTGAGCAGCCGGAAGATCATGCTGTAGATGCGGTAGAAGACGCGGAATCCCAGCGGCACCTGGCGGCGCGCCCGCTCGGCGACCGCGATGGCCGCGGGGTTCCCGCTAAGGGCTGCGAGCAGGCGCGGAAGATCCTCCGGCCGGTCCTCCCCGTCGCCATCCATGATGGCGATGACGCCACCGTCGTCTTTTGCCACCGCATGGCAGAGGCCGACGGCAATCGCACCCTGATGGCCGAGATTGCGGTTGAGGCGGAGGATCTCGCCCGAGGCGCCCGTGCCGGCCAGAGCCGCGAGATCCGGTCCCGGCTCGCTGGAGCCGTCATCGACGATGACGAGCCGCGGGAGGCGGCCGCCGCTGCTTGCCGCGGCGATGCCGGCCACCAGCGGCTGGAGCGCAGCCCAATCGTTGAAGACCGGCACGACGATGGTCGGCGGCGGATCGGACGACTCCCCCATGGCGGCGATCATAGGGCCGAGCGTCGCAGGCGACTACGCCCTTGCCTGTCCCGCCAGACGTCGCGGCCCGGCGCGCTCGATCACGCCGCGCTCGGTGATGAAGCGGCTGGCCTGGCTACGCTCGGCATGGTTCATGCGCCAGGACAGCATCCTCTCGGCACAGGCCAACCGCACTTCCCGCAGGGCCGGATCTTCGGCGCGGTTGACGAGTTCCGCCGGATCCGCCTCGAGATCGAAGAGCAGCGGCGGCAGGGCGGTGAAATGGACATATTTGAAGCGCTCGCCCCGGAGCACGGCGATGCCGCACTGCTCATCGGCAAGCCCGAGGGCTTCCTCCACGCGCCGGTGGACCGGATCGCGGAAGTCGTATTCCCAATGGGCCTCCTGGCGCCATCCGGCCGGGCTTTCTCCCTCCAGGAAAGGGAGGAGCGACTGGCCGTCACATTGGGCCGGCACCTCGAGGCCAAGCCATTCCAGGATCGTGGGCATCAGGTCGACGGCCTCGGTGAAGGTGGAGACCACGCTGCCGCGGCCGCTATCCGCCGCCCGGCGCGGATCGCGGATGAGGAGCGGGATGTGATAGGCCTGATCGAAATAGCCTTCCTTGCCCCACATGTAATGGTCGCCCAGCATCTCGCCGTGGTCGCAGGTGAAGATCACCAGGGTGTGGCGGTCCTCGCCGGTCGCTTCGAGATGAGTCAGGAGCCGGCCGATCTGGTCATCGACCTGGGTGATCATCCCGTAATATGTGGCCCTTAGCTGGCGAAGCTCGGCGTCGTCGATATCCTGCAGCACGGCCGGATGGTGCTCGGTATAGAGGCCGATCTCGCGCTGGTTCGCGAGGGCATGGGCGAGATAGGGGTGCTGCGCGCCCTCCTCGACGGGCGAGGCCGCCCGCAGCGGCATCGACACCTGGGCCGGCTCATAGAGCGCGTTATAGGGCTCCGGCGCGATCACCGGCGGATGGGGCCTGAGGAAGACGCCGTGCAGGAACCAGTCCTTCTCCTGGCGCACCGAGAGCCATTTCAGGATCTCATTGGCCATGAAGGTCGTCTCGCTGTCCTCGGCGGCGAAGAAAGTCGGCGCGAAGCTATGGCCGCGGCCGGCGGCGCCGGGATATCCCGATACCGGCCGGTAGACGTCGCGACGGCCCTCGAAGT
>DATFRE010000411.1:0-4594 GCA_035263545.1 Dongiaceae bacterium | reverse complement strand
CGGCGTGGTGGGACTTCCGTGGCGACTGGCTGCCCGAGGAGCAGCGCCGACAGAGCCTCGTGGCCCCCACACTTTCCTTTCCCGAGGCGCGCGAGACTGAGCGGCTGGCCGGACAGGCGGCGCCGGAGCTGCTCGAAGCCTGGGTGAAGTTCCGCCTTCTCTTCGCGGCGGTCTTCTCCGGGGGCTGGATGATGCCGCTCGGCTGCGAATACGGCTTCCGGCATCGCCTCGACCCGCGCCGGACCACGCCGGCGGACTGGGAGGCGGAGCAGATCGATCTGTCGGCCTTCGTCGCCGCGCTCAACGCGCTGCGCGCCCGCTGCCCCGAGCTCGATGTCGAGACGCCGATCCAGCGGCTGAGCGCCCCGGGTGACCATCATGTCGCGCTGTTCCGGCCGGCCGCCGGCCATGTCCTGGGTGCCGAGCGAGGTTATGTCCTGCTGCTGAATCCCGACCCGGGGCGGACGGTGTCGGTCGCGGGCGAGCAGCTTTACGGAGAGACCGGCGGAATGCTCGGGCGCTTTAGCGACGTCACTCCCGACCGAGCGCCCAAGAGCTTCGCGCCGGGCGAAACTTTGACTCTCGAGCCGCTGGAGCTGCGCCTCTTCGAAGGGCGCCGCGACATCCCGGCCGCGCGGCCGAGAGCGCGTCCCGTTCCGGCCCTCGGGGGCAGCCGCGTCGTGATCGAACGTCCTTCGCCGGAGATCGATGGCGGGCGTCACCCCGCCAAGGCGATCCTCGGCGATCTCCTGGAGGTCGAGGCGGATATCTTCACCGACGGGCATGGTCATGTCGCCGCGGCAGTCAAGTACAAAGAGGACTCCGCGACAGCGTGGCAGGAAGCGCCGATGGCCCTGGTCGAGAACGACCGCTGGCGGGCGCGCATCCCGCTGCCGCGGCTGGGGCGCTGGGTCTTCACCATCGAGGCATGGCCCGACGAGTTCGAGAGCTGGCGCAGCGATGTCGCCAAGAAGCTCGCCGCCGGCCAGAAGATCGATCTCGACCTGCGCGAGGGCCTTGCCTTGCTGCGCCGGATCCTGAAGCCCGGGGCCGCGGCCGAGCGCGTAGGCAAGATCCTGGCCGCGGCAGAGGCGGCTTTCGAGAGCGATGAGCGGGCGCGCCTTCTTCTGTCGGAGGAGCTCCAGGCCCTGATGCCCGAGGCTGCCGATCGACATGGCCTCATTCGCTATCCGGCCGAGCTTCCGGTTCTGGTCGAACGCCTCGCCGCGCGGTTCTCCGCCTGGTACGAGCTTTTCCCGCGCTCGGAGCCGCCGGAAGGCAAGGCGAGCGCCGATTTCGACGATGTCATCCGGCGCCTCCCCTATGTGCGCGATCTGGGATTCGACGTGCTCTATTTCCCGCCGATCCATCCGATCGGGCGCACCAATCGCAAGGGGCGCAACAACAGCTTGACCCCGACGCCGTCGGATCCCGGCAGCCCCTATGCCATCGGCAGCGCGGAGGGCGGACATACCGCGATCGAGCCCGGCCTCGGAACGCTCGAGGACTTTCGGCGCCTGGTGGCGGCCGCCGAGGCGGCGGGATTGGAGATCGCCCTCGATTTCGCGATCCAATGCTCGCCGGACCACCCCTGGCTCAGCGAGCACCCGGACTGGTTCGACTGGCGCGCGGACGGGTCGCTCCGCTACGCGGAGAACCCGCCGAAGAAATACGAGGACATCGTTAATGTCGACTTCGAGAAGGGCCATCCGGATCTCTGGCTGGCCCTTCGCGACGTGGTGCTGTTCTGGATCGCTCAGGGGGTGCGGATCTTCCGCGTCGACAATCCCCATACCAAGCCGGTCGTCTTCTGGGAGTGGATGATCGGCGAGATCCACGACCGCCATCCCGAGGTGGTCTTCCTCTCCGAGGCCTTCACCCAACCGAAGATGATGCGCAAGCTCGCCAAGGTCGGCTTCAGCCAGTCCTACACCTACTTCACCTGGCGCAACACGAAATACGAGCTGACGGAATATTTCACCGAGCTCTGCCAGGGGCCGTCGCGCGACTATCTCAGGCCCAATCTCTTCACCAACACGCCGGATATCAATCCGCGCATGCTGCAGACCGGGGGCCGGCCGGCCTTCATGCAGCGCGCCGCGCTTGCTGCGACCCTCTCCTCCTCCTTCGGCATCTATAGCGGCTTCGAGCTCTGCGAATCCGCCGCCCTGCCGGGCCGCGAGGAATATCTCGATTCGGAGAAATATGAGATCCGCAATCGCGACTGGGACGCCCCCGGCAATATCCGCAGCTATATCGCGCAGCTGAACCGCATCCGCCGTGACAATCCGGCGCTCCACGACTTCCGCAATCTCACTTTCTACAACGCCTTCGACGACAACATCCTGCTCTACGGCAAGGCGACCGAGAGCCTGGACAATTTCCTGCTCATCGCGGTCAACCTCGATCCGCGTGGCCCCCATGGCTGCGACTTCGAGATGCCGCTGTGGGAATTCAAGCTGCCCGACCATGCGGCCCTGCAGGTGGAGGATCTCTTCACCGGCGCCCGCTGGCAGTGGCGCGGCAAGATCCAGCACCTGCTTCTCGATCCGGCCCTCAATCCAGCCGCCATCTGGCGGCTCAGCCGGATCGTTTGATGAGCCCCCGAAACCACAATGGCAGCGGCGACATGATCGATCGCAACGACAAGCTCTGGTTCAAGAGCGCCATCTTCTACGAGGTCCCCGTGAAATCCTTCGCCGATTCCAACGGCGACGGCCATGGCGATTTCCAGGGGCTGATCGGCAAGCTCGACTATCTGCAGGATCTCGGCGTGACGGCCCTGTGGCTGCTGCCTTTCTATCCATCGCCGATGATGGATGGCGGCTATGACATCGCCGCTTACCGAGCGGTCGACGAATCCTACGGGACGCTCAAGGACTTCCGGCAGATGGTCCGCGCCTGCCATGAGCGCGGCATCCGCGTCGTCACCGAGCTGGTGATCAACCACACCTCCGATCAGCATCGTTGGTTCAAGCGCGCCCGGCTCGCCAAGAAGGGCAGTGTCCATCGCGACTACTACGTCTGGAGCGACACCGACAAGCGCTATGAGGAATCGCGCATCATCTTCATCGACACCGAGAAATCCAACTGGTCCTGGGATCCTGTCGCGCAGGCCTATTACTGGCACCGATTCTATTCCCACCAGCCCGATCTCAATTTCGACAACCCCCATGTGATCAAGGAGGTGATCAGCGTTCTGCGCTTCTGGCTCGATATGGGGGTGGACGGGCTGCGCCTCGATGCCATTCCCTATCTGGTGGAACGGCAGGGGACGAACTGCGAGAACCTGTCGGAGACCCATGACGTCATCCGCCGGATCCGGGCGGAGATCGAGGAGCGCTATCAGGACCGCATCCTGATCGCCGAGGCCAATCAATGGCCCGAGGATGTCGCTGCCTATTTCGGCACCGGCGACGAGTGCCACATGTGCTACCACTTCCCGCTGATGCCGCGGATGTACATGGCGATCGCCCAGGAGGATCGCCATCCGCTGACGGATATCCTGCGCCAGACGCCGGACATTCCGGACAACTGCCAATGGGCCATCTTCCTGCGCAACCATGACGAGCTCACGCTCGAGATGGTGACCAACCGCGAGCGCGATTATCTCTGGACCTTCTATGCTGCCGACCGCCGGATGCGCCTCAACCTCGGCATCCGCCGGCGCCTGGCACCCCTGCTGGAGAACGACCGGCGCAAGATCGAGCTGCTGCACAGCCTGCTTCTCTCCATGCCCGGATCGCCCTTCCTCTACTACGGCGACGAGATCGGCATGGGGGACAACGTCTATCTCGGCGACCGCTACGGCGTGCGCACGCCGATGCAATGGTCCTCCGACCGCAATGGCGGCTTCTCCCGGGCCGATCCGGCGAAGCTCTATCTGCCGCCGATCATGGACCCGATCTACGGCTTCGACGCGGTGAACGTGGAGGCGCAGCACCGCAGCCCCACCAGCCTGCTCAACTGGATGAAGCGGCTGATCGCAATGCGCCAGCAGAATGCGGCCCTTCGCACGGGCAAGCTGCGCTTCCTCTATCCCGGCAACCGCAAGATCCTGGCCTATCTGCGTCACGACGAGGCCACCGGCGAGGCGGTGCTCTGCGTCGCCAATCTCTCCCACGCGGCGCAGGCGATGGAGCTGGGGCTCGCGGACTTCAAGGGCCGCGTGCCCGTGGAGCTTCTCGGCCGCAGCAGCTTTCCGCCCATCGGCGACCTGCCCTATCTCATCACTTTGCCGGCCTATGGCTTCCACTGGTTCGTGCTCGCCGAGGCGGCCGCCATGCCCCATTGGCATGAGGACGTGCCGCCACCGCTGCCGGAGTTCACCACCCTGGTCATGCGGGATGGGTGGCTCCCCATGCTCTCCAGCCGCGAGGGGCGGGAGCTGGAACAGCATGTGCTTCCCGTCTATCTCGCCCAGAAGCGCTGGTTCGCGGCCAAGGATGACCGGATCGTCGAAGCCAAGATGCGCGCCATGAACGAGCTACCGGGAACCGAGGGAAATCTCCTGCTGCTCCAGCTCGATGTGTCCCTGGCGAGAAGCGAGGCGCCGCCGCGCTACATGCTGCCGTTTGCCGTCTCCTGGAGCGAC
>DATFRE010000410.1:0-4543 GCA_035263545.1 Dongiaceae bacterium | reverse complement strand
TAGCGTCCGACGCCATGCTCCACATGGACCACGAAATCCCCGCCGGCGAAGCTCGCGAGCTCGGTAAGGAAGCGGTCGGCCTTGGCACGCTTCTTCGCCGGGCGGGCCATGCGGTCACCGAGAATGTCCTGCTCGGCGATGACCGCGATGTCCTTGGCCGTGAAGCCGTGCTCCAGGCCGAGGGTGGCGAAGCCAAGCACCCCCGAGGGCAGCGCCTCGACCGCGGCGCCATCCGCCACGGCCTGGCGCCGTGCCAGGCCGTGATCGCCCAGGACATGCTCCAGCCGGTCGCGGCTGCCGGGGCTGACGGCGGCGATGACGACCTGGCGGCCCTGCCCCTGCTCCGCCACGACCCGCTCGCGCACGGCGTCATAGAGGCTGACCTCCGGCCGGGTGCGGGCCTCGGCAAAATCCTGGCCGCGCCGGCCCCCCGCATCGACCTCGCTCCCCGCCGCAGCAAAGGGTGAGAAAGCGATGATATTGCGGCTTTTCAATCGCTGCTCGAACTCTGTCCGCCCGAGATACAGGGAATCCGGCGGCAGGGGCCGGTAGACGGCGGCACCATCGCCCTTGCCGCTGCGCATGAGCTGGGCGCGAGCCTGATAGAAATCGGCAATGGTATCGAAGCGGGCCTGGATCGCCTCCTCGGCCTGGTGATCGAGGCTGATCACCGCCGCGGGGAGGTAGTCCAGCAAGGTTTCCATGCCCGTCAGGAACAGGGGCAGCCAATGCTCCAGGCCAGGGTAGAGCCGGCCGGCGCTGACCGCCTCGTAAAGCGGGTCGTCGCTCACGGTGCCGAAACGCTCGCGATAGCCGCTGCGGAAGCGGGCGATGGACTCGGCATCGAGCTTGAGTTCGCTGACCGGGCGGATGACGAAGCGTGGAAGACGCCCGGCACTGCGCTGGCTCAGCGGATCGAACTCGCGGATCGCTTCGACCTCGTCGCCGAAGAAATCGACGCGCAACGGGGCCGCGGCACCCGGCGGGAAGAGATCGACGATGCCCCCGCGCACGGCGAACTCGCCCGCCTCCGCCACCGTACCGCTGCGGGCGTAGCCGTTGGCGGCCAGGAACTCGACGAGCTTCTGCGGCCCCAGCTCCGTCCCTTCCGCGAGCGCGAGCAGCGCGCCGGTGAAGCTCTCCTGCGGAGGCAGGCGCTGCAGCAGGGCCGCCACCGTCGTGACCAGAAGCGGATGCGGGCGCGTGGATTGCGTCGGCTGGGGCTCGGTCAGCCGGCCCAGGGCATCGATGCGCCGGGCCACGATGTCGCGATGGGGTGAGACCCGGTCATAGGGCAGGCAGTCCCAGGCCGGGAGGGTGACGATCTCCAGCGCCGGGGCGAAGAAGCCCAGCGCCTCGACGAGGCGCGCCATGCGCGCATCGTCGACGCAGACATGAAGCATCTGCGCTCGCCCGGCGAGCTGAGCCAGGACACGGCCGTCGAGCCCCTCGGGCACCCCGGCCAGCATCCGGCGCCCCGGGCGGTCCAGGGCCAGGCGCTCGAGCGCCGTATCCGGGCTGGGAACTCGGCTGCGGTCGGCAAGGCTCACTCGTTCGGGTCCTTTCCGATCGGATCGGCGAAGCTCGCCGTCAGGAGCCGCCAGAGGTCGCGATCGATCGCAGCCGGGCAATGCCCCTGCCCGGTCAGCCACTCGTAGATGTCCGGGTCACTCTCCTCCAGCAACAGCGCGTAGCTCTCAAGCTGCCCGCGCGCCAGGGCCGCGAGATGGCGGTCGGCGAACCGGCCCAGAATCAGATCCATTTCCCTCGTACCCCGATGCCATGAGCGGAATCGGAGGCGCTTGCGGAGAGTTTGGTCGTCGATGGCCATGGCGGTAGGATGAGGTCGACCTTCGCAGAACGGACATCGCGCTTGCGCCCGGAAGTCCTTTATCCCCTCTTTGCCCAGACCACAACCCTGCCCGGCATCGGCCCACGCCTGGGCAAGCTGATCGAGAACATCGCGGGCCGGACCGTCGCCAGCCTGTGCTGGCATCTGCCCACCGGCGTCATCGACCGGCGCTTCTCGCCGAAGCTGGCCGAGGCGCCCGAAGGCGTCATCGTCACGGTGACCGTCACCATCGATGCGCATCTCAGGCCGCCCAACCGGCGCCTGCCCTACAAGGTGCGCTGCCATGACGACACTGCCGGGCTCATGCTCGTCTTCTTCCATGGTCACGAGGAGTATCTGGTGCGCCAGCTCCCGATCGGCCAGGAGCGCGTGGTGAGCGGGCGGATCGAGCACTACGGCAACCAGCTGCAGATGACCCATCCCGACTACATCGCCACCACGGCGGAGGCCGCCCAGCTGAAGCGCGTCGAGCCGATCTATCCGATGACCGCGGGGCTGACGCCCAAGATCCTGGGCCGCGCGATCCAGGCCGCGGTGGCCCGCGCGCCGGAACTGCCCGAGTGGATCGATTCGTCCATGATGCAGAAGATGAAATGGCCGCCCTGGCATACCGCCCTCTGGGTCGCCCATAATCCGAGCTCGCCCGAGGATCTCGCGCCCGACATACCGGCCCGCCGGCGGCTCGCCTATGACGAGTTGCTGGCCAATCAGCTGGCCCTCGGCCTGGTCCGCGCGGCCCAGCGCCGCCCGCTCGGCCGCAGCATTCGCGGCGATGGGCGGCTACGCGCCCGCGTGCTCGAGGCCCTGCCCTATCACCTCACGGCCGCCCAGAGCCAGGCGATCGCCGAGATCGATGCCGACATGGCGGAGCCGCATCGCATGCTCCGCCTGCTCCAGGGCGATGTGGGCAGCGGCAAGACGGTGGTCGCGCTTCTCGCCATGCTGAACGCCGTCGAGGCCGGCGCGCAAGCCGCTCTTCTGGCACCGACGGAGATCCTGGCGCGCCAGCATCTTGCCACACTCGAACCCCTGGCTGCCGCGGCAGGCTTGCGCGTCGCCCTGCTCACGGGCCGCGACAAGGGCAAGGCGCGGGCAGCACTCCTGGCGGGGCTCGCCGAGGGCCGAACTCCCCTTGCCGTCGGGACCCATGCGCTGGTGCAGGAGGATGTAGCCTTCAAGGATCTGGCGGTCGCCGTCGTCGACGAGCAGCATCGCTTCGGCGTGGAGCAGCGCCTGGCGCTCGCGGCCAAGGGGCGCCAGGTGCATCTTCTGGCCATGACCGCCACGCCGATCCCGCGCACCTTGATGATGACTGTCTATGGCGATCTCGACGTGTCGCGGCTGACGGAGAAGCCGCCGGGGCGCAAGCCCGTCGATACCCGGACCTTGCCGCTGGAGCGCCTGGAGGAGGTGATCGCCGCCGTCCACCGAGCAATCGCCGGCGGCGCGCGGGTGTTCTGGATCTGCCCGCTGGTGGGCGAATCCGACCTCGTGGACCTTGCGGCTGCCGAGCAGCGCTTCGCCGAGCTCAAGGAGACCTTCGGCGAACGGGTCGGCCTCGTCCATGGCCGGCTCAAGGCGGCCGAGCGCGACGCAGCCATGACGGCCTTCGCCGAGGGCGCGCTCGATCTTCTGGTCGCCACCACGGTGATAGAGGTCGGCGTCGATGTGCCCGCCGCTTCGGTCATGGTGATCGAGCATGCGGAGCGCTTCGGCCTCGCCCAGCTCCACCAGCTCCGCGGACGCATCGGCCGGGGCCAGGCCCGCTCGACCTGCCTTCTACTCTATCAGGCCCCGCTCAGCGAGACGGCGCGGGCGCGGCTGCAAATCCTTCGGGAAACCGAAGACGGATTCCGCATCGCCGAGGAGGATCTGAAGCTGCGCGGGGCGGGCGAGCTCCTCGGGACGCGCCAAAGCGGGTTGCCCGAATTCCACCTCGTAGATCCAGCGGCCCATGGCGATCTCATCGCCATCGCCCATGACGATGTGCGGCTGCTTCTGGAGCGCGACCCCGGCCTCGCCTCACCCCGCGGCAAGGCGCTGCGCAGCTTGCTCTATCTCTTCGAGCGCGATGCGGCGGTGAAGACTCTGAGGGCCGTCTAGCCCGCAGAGGTGGTTCCGGCCATGGCTCGATGCCTTGGCCCTAGGCGGCCCGGGCCTCCACTTCAAGCACGCAACGGACACAGAATCTTGATAGCGCCGCGAGCCCGGGCGAGGGACCGGCGGTGTATAAGCGGAGCCATGCTAGACCCCCGTCTCCTCGCCCTCGCCACCGCCCTCCCCTCCCACCGCTATACGCAAGACGAGGTCCGCGACGCTGCCGGACAGTTGTTCGACCGCGACAGCGCCGATCTCGAGCATCTGCTGCCGGTCTTCAACAATGCCGGCATCGCCGCCCGCCATTCCTGCATGCCGCTCAAGTGGTACATGGAACGCCATGGCTGGACCGAGCGAAGCCGCCTGTTTCGCGAACATGCCGTCGAGCTGCTCGTCCAGGCGACGCTCACCTGCCTCGACAGGGCCGGCCTCGGGATCGGCGATATCGACGCGGTGGTCGCGGTATCCACCACGGGGGTTGCGACACCCAGCCTCGACGCTCTCGTCATCGAGCGCCTCGGCCTGCCCCGCGCCGTGCGCCGGCTGCCGATCTTCGGCCTCGGCTGTGCCGGCGGCGTCATCGGCTTGTCGCGG